>JBAWDI010000577.1:0-2414 GCA_049590695.1 Bryobacteraceae bacterium | reverse complement strand
AACTCGTCTGGACCGGGCCCTCAACCGCCGCCATACCTGCCCGCCAAACTGGCGAGTTCCTGGCGGGCATGATCTACACCGCGCGTCGAACCTTGACGTTGTCGAGCTTCGGCGTGTTCCCCGTGTCGCGAATCGGCGAAGGCCTCCGAGACGCCGCGGCACGCGGGGTCGTTGTCTGTGTGATCCTCGGCGACAGGCCCGAAGATGCCAACTGGCTGGCCTGGCGCAACCAGCAGGCTTTTGGCCCCAAGCTGCCTGGCAACTTCGCGCTTTACCATTGGCCGGTCGAGAACCGCCTGCGGGACGACGCGGGAAACCAAGGTCTGATGCACGCCAAATGTGCCATCGCCGACCGCGAATGCCTATTCCTGACTAGTGCCAACCTGAGCGGCAACGCGATGGCCATCAATATGGAATTGGGCGTGTGCATTCACGGTGGCCCCCTCCCCGAGCAGGTCGAGCGGCACTTCGACGATCTCATCTCAAGGGGGGATCTACAGGTCTTCGAATGAGCGGGTCAGCGCGAAAGGCCGCTCCAGTAGCTGAGGTAGAGTGCCAGGTTGTACGTTGCGTGGGCGAGAGCGGCTGCCACGGTCGATCGATATCGGAATCGGACACACCCATACAGACAGCCCGTAAGCACAATACAACAAAGCTGGAGCGCGGTTGTCCCGGCAGTCGTGAGATGCGCAATCGAGAAGACCAAGGCCACCCCGATGATCGAAAAGGCAGCCGATCTCGACGGGGGCAAGCGCCGGGTGAGCAGAATAGCTGCCGTAAATAGATAGCCCCTGAAGATCACTTCTTCCAGAACCGGCCCGAGTGCAATGGCCAACATTGCCTTGTTCCACCCGTTCTCGGTTCCGAGGGGTTGCTGCGAAATGCTCGCGACCGCCACAATGGAGCCGCCCGCAAGGAGACCTGCTACGACGCACGCCGCGGCGGCCCTGCAGCCTATTCGATTCCAATTCGCGAACTCGAGCCCGAGGCTTTTGAGCTTGCCAGTAGATGAAATCGCGACCAACAGAAAGGCGCACGCCTCGATTAGCCCGGCGATTTGTCCACGAAGTCGGTTCGACCGAAGTGCCCCAAAGGCCGGCAGCAGGAGCATCCAGAACAACAATTCTCTCCAACATTCCGCCAGAACCTTTACCCAGCCGGTTCTCGCGCTTCTACCGTGGAACAGCATTTCGACCTGCTTCCTTTATGCGCCGCACCCTGTCTACTTCAAAATTGAACTATGGTCTCGCACCAATCGGTCATCGACCCCCGAGCATTTTGGGTACATTCTGGTGCAGAATAGAACAGTTCGGCATGGAACGTTATGCCAGTGGAGCGGAATCAACGCGGCGGTAGCCTCATAGACCGAGTTCGCCAGCAGACAGAGCACCGCGCCTTGGAACAGGCCAAGCGAGTCCCCTGGAAGCGCCTGGCTGAAGCCGCCGACAAATACACCGACTGGCAGGTGTTCACGTTGTGGTTACGGGCTGTCGTCGAGGCTGCCGGAAGCATCCCGGCCATGGTCGCGCAGGAGATGCAATCCAGAACGCCTCGACTCCTTGGCCGCATCCGGCCCGATGTCGAGTCGGCTGCGAAGAATGGGAATGGCCCGGGCGTCAGGATCTGG
The DNA here is from genome assembly GCA_049590695.1 of Bryobacteraceae bacterium. Classification (GTDB taxonomy): domain Bacteria; phylum Acidobacteriota; class Terriglobia; order Bryobacterales; family Bryobacteraceae; genus Fen-178. The sequence continues at coordinate 787 of JBAWDI010000577.1, read as the reverse complement.
CAGGATGTCAGCCTGTGGGCGGAGATGAACATCTTCATCGGCGCGAAGCGGGCCGGCTGGTTGGATGCGGTCCGTTACTATTCTTCGATGTCGCTACGTTGCATGAAGGCGTGGTCACACTGGGAGGACATCGACCGGCGTTGGCGCGCTGCCCCGCCGCAACACTTTCCAGACTACGCGCAGTGGCAGCGTGAAGTTGCGGCCGTGGTTCGGCTGTCGAATCCCGACAGCGTGGCGCAGCAGGTTCTTGACTCAGTTCGGGGGGTATCTGAGGCGGAATGGAGTAGGCTTCTCTACGGATTCTCGGACTTGATGGCGTTTTGTCTGTGGATGGAATTGGTGCTCGACGTCGAGGGACCAACCTCTGGGGTCGTTTCCAGGGAATTGGCGGAGAGGTACGGTGGCTTCAGTCCCGCGCCGGGAACGGTGGGATCATCCAAGGAAGCTGTTTGCTCCCTGAGCGAGTGGGTGATCCAGCACGCACTCGCGACTGCCGGCCAGAAACCGATCCTCGCAGCTTTGAGCTTTCACGTTAACCACCACCCGGCATATCACGCTATGCGGAGCTTTGCGTTGCATTGTCACGATACCTGGCCTGTCGAACATCCGGATCACCGGCCTTCATTTGAGGAATGGCGAGAGGCTGCTGACGCATACTTTGAGGCGCAGTAAGGAGGAGTGCCCCGCCATCGGTGCCCTCCTCGCTCCGGCCGAGATCTATCGCGGTAACGTCGTCCCTTCGAAGAGGCCGCCGTGGCTTCCTTTGCCTACCAATACCGTCCAGGAT
>JBAWDI010000576.1:0-9898 GCA_049590695.1 Bryobacteraceae bacterium | reverse complement strand
GAGACCACAAAATCCATATTCGACTGCCCCGACCCCAGCCAGACTTCCCCGATGAGGATGTCCACGATCCGGATCGTGTTCTTGCCCGCGATGGTCATCTCAATCGGGTCGCTGGAAGCCCGCAGATTGGTCAGGCGGATCATCCATTTCCCATCCGCTCCGGCCGTCGCGGACTGCTTCTGGCCGGCAATGCCGACCGTGACCTGCTCGCCCGGATCGGCCCACCCCCAGACCGGCACGGACATGCCCTGCTGCAGGACCATGTGATCGCCGAATATTGCTGCTGGTTTGACATCGGCCCGTAGCAGGGTCAGGTTGCACAGGGTGAACAAGAGGCCCGTCAACGCCGTCGTAAGCTGCATGTAGGTTTCCTCCGCGAGAGAAGCAGATCCGTACAGAAGTATATCGCACGAACGCCGCATTTCGGCGACAGGCGTATCGCGAGTATTTCGCGCTGAACGCCTCGTACATTGCCGGGTTCGCCCGGATCGGCGGCCACTTCCCGCGGATGAATTGCGCTGGCTGGCCAGCGTTCAGTCCCGGCGCACCTTGCGGATTTCCAATTCCAGCTCTAAGGATCGGCCGTCCTCATTCACCATCCTAGACCTCATGGTCGATGCGCTCGCCTCCGCCAGGCGACGGTTCGTCGCTCTCCACCACCACAAAGCGCGGCATGCCGCGGGTTTGTTCGAAGATCCGGCCGATGTATTCGCCAAGCACCCCCACCGATACCAATTGCACCGCGCCCAGAAAGGTGAGGACCACCATTACCGATACCCAGCCCTGCACCGTCCGGCCGCCGGCAAGCTGCGCCGCCGCATAGACGCCAAAGGCCAGGCAGCCACACGCCGTAACCAGCCCCAGATAAAAGGAGAAGCGCAACGGCGCTGAGGAAAGCCCCGTGATGGCCTGGACCGAAAGACGCAGCATTTTGCGGAGGCTGTAGCCGCTCTTCCCGGCGGATCTGGGCGGCGCCGCGTATTCCAGTTGCACGGACGGAAACCCCAGCCACGCCACCAGGCCGCGCAGAAACGGCTGGCGGTCGCGGAAACGCAGCAGGCCGTTCACCACCTGGCGGTCCAGCAATTGATAGTCCGCCGCCCCGTTCACCACCGGCGCTTCGCTCAGCAAATTGATCAACCGGTAGAACAGGCGCGAGGTGATTCGCTTAAACAGCCCGGCGCCCTGAGTTTGCAGCCGGACCATCTGCACCACGGGCGCACCGCTCCGCCACGCCCGCACCATGTCCGGCAGAAGCTCCGGCGGGTGCTGCAGGTCGCAGTCGAGAGTAATCACCGCCGCTCCGCGCGCCGCTTCCAGGCCCGCCAGCAGAGCGGCTTGATGACCGAAATTGCGTCCGAACCGAACCAGCCGCACTTTGCGCGATTCGGCGCGCAATTCCCGCACGCAGCGTGCCGTACCGTCGGACGAGCCGTCATCCACGAAGATCGTCTCCAGCCAGTCGCGCGGCGGCAAACACCGCTGGATTCGCTCGAAGATCGCGCGGACATTGGACTCTTCGTTGTAGGCCGGAATGACAATGCTGACGGCATCGGCAGCGGCCGGCGAGTTCTCTTCGGAAGCCAAGCACGATTGTACAGCACGCCGACGAGAGCGTCCATGCCCGACCCCGGCTTTCCGCGACAGGCCGCCGAAGAGCGGACAGGGCCCCAACCTGGCACAGCAGTACCAGTCGAAGTTCGATCTGGATTGACGGGCGCCGGCGGGCTACCGCTGGTTCGACTTCAGCACCTTTTTGCGCAGCCGGATGGATTGCGGCGTCACTTCCACATATTCGCCGTCGCGGATGAACTCGATGGCCTGTTCCAGGTTCAAAACTCGCGGGGGCACCAGGCGGATGGCTTCGTCGGCGGTGGAGGCGCGCATGTTGGTGAGCTTCTTTTCCTTGACGATGTTGACGTCGAGGTCGGCTTCCTTGGCGTTCTCGCCCACGATCATGCCTTCGTAGACTTCCGTGCCGGGGGTGACGAAGATTTCGCCGCGTTCCTGCAGGTTGAAAACCGCGTACCCGGTCACTCTGCCGGGCCGGTCCGCCACCAGCGCGCCGGTGGGTCGCATGGGGATCTCGCCCTGCCACTCGATATAGCCGTGGAATAGCGAGTTCATGATGGCGGTCCCCCGCGTGTCGGTGAGCATTTCGCTGCGCAGCCCGATCAAGCCGCGGGAGGGCAGGTGAAACTCCAGGCGCACGCGGCCGGACCCGTGGTTCACCATCTTGATCATCTTCCCCTTGCGCGAACCCAGTTTCTCGATCACCACGCCGAGAAACCTCTCCGGGCAGTCGATCACCAGAAGCTCGACCGGCTCCTGCACTTTGCCGCCCACGGTGCGCGTCAGGATCTCGGGCTTGCCCACCATCAGCTCGAAGCCTTCGCGGCGCATCATTTCGATTAGAATGGCGAGCTGCAATTCGCCCCGGCCCATCACTTTGAAGGTGTCGTGTTCCAGTTCTTCCACGCGAATGGACACGTTGGTGAGCAGCTCCTTATCGAGCCGCTCGCGCAGGTTGCGCGACGTCACCCATTGGCCCTCGCGCCCGGAAAACGGCGAGGTGTTGATGGTGAACGCCATGGCGATGGTGGGCTCGTCGATCTGGATCTGCGGCAGCGGCTCCGGCGTTTCGGCGCTGGTGACGGTCTCGCCGATGGTGATGCCCTCCACGCCGGCGATGGCCAGCAGGTTGCCAGGGATTCCCACGGTTTCGTCCACGCGCTTCAGCCCTTCGAAGGAATACAGCTTGGTGATGCGGGTGTTGTGGAGCGAGCCGTCGCGCTTGGCGATGGCCACCGTGTCGCCATATCGCAGCGTGCCGTTGAAAACGCGGCCAATGGCCAGGCGGCCCAGGTAATCGCTGTAATCCAGGTTGGCCACCAGCATCTGGAGCACGCCATCCGGATCGCCCACGGGCGCCGGGATGTGCTCCACGATGGCGTCGAACAGCGGACGCAGATCGTTCGACGGATCATCCATGGAACGCTTGGCCACGCCGGTTTTGGCGATGGTGTACAGCACCGGGAAATCCAGTTGGTCTTCCACCGCGTCGAGGTCGATGAACAGGTCGTAGATCTCGTTGAGGACTTCCTGCACGCGCGCGTCGGGCCGGTCGATTTTGTTGATCACCACGATGGGCGGCAGCTTGGCCTCCAGCGCCTTCACCAGCACGTAGCGCGTCTGCGGCAGCGGGCCTTCGCTGGCGTCCACCAGCAGCATGACGCCATCCACCATCTTGAGCGCGCGCTCCACTTCGCCCCCGAAATCGCTGTGGCCGGGCGTATCCACGATGTTGATCTTGACGCCGTGGTAACGGATGCCGGTGATCTTGGCGAGGATGGTGATGCCGCGCTCGCGTTCCAGCTCGTTGGAATCCATGACGCGTTCCACGTGCTCCTCGTGCTGGCCGAAGATGCCGCTCTGGTTGAGCATGGCGTCCACCAGCGTGGTCTTGCCGTGGTCCACGTGGGCGATGATGGCGATGTTGCGAATGGCGCTATTGCTAGTCTGCATGAATCACGTCGATCGGAAGGTGGGGCATGCTTTAGCTTGCCCTCGCCCGCTGGCGGGAGTTTCGGAATTCAAGACTCCGTTTACGAAACGGTGCACCAAGCTAGGCCGCTCGGGACCCACCGTGGAGGATAACTAACCGATCGGATTCCAGATCGGCCATGGCGCAAGTTTGGCCCGGTCGGCCCCCGCTCCGGGAAATCCACCAAAAGCGCCACGCACGCCAGCGATGGGATTTGAGCCATGTTCAAGTAGTCCTCTTCACGTAACACGTGGTCAGCCGCGGGAAATCTTCGCCGGTCTAATGCAAGTTTACCATGCTGTGTAGCGCCGGCGATCTTGTCGCCGGTGTTCTTCCCGTTCGCACGACCCCACCAGCGGCTTGGCCGTTGCCGCGCCCGCCCGTTTGTAGCCCGGGGCAGCCGCCGAAACACGGATCGGCGTGGTAGAATTCATCAAGCGTGGCATCCACATCCCCTACGGGCTTGGGTTTGGGCGTCCCCGGCGATGACCAATTCAGAGCCGAACTGTTGGCCGTGCTGTCGTCGGAAGCTTTCCGGCGCTCGCCGAAGCTTACGCGCCTGCTCGGGTACTTGTGCGACAAGCAACTCAGTGGGCTGGCCGGTGAGATCACGGAATACAGCATCGCTCTCGATGTGCTCGGCCGGAATGCCCAATTCGACCCGCAGCAAGATGCCGTGGTTCGCGTGGACACTCATCATCTTCGAAAGAAGCTTAGGGAGTACTACGCCACGGGTGCCGGAGCCGATCACCAGATCCAGATTGTCATTCCCAATGGGCAGTACGTCCCGCGGTTCGCGCCGCGAGGTGCGACTCCGTTGCCGGAGGCGCAAGATGGGCCTGGAACCCCCGAGTCGAAGCTGGCATGGGCGCCATGGACCCTCGGCAAGTGGAGGTGGTTCGCCGCCTTGATCCTCGCCGTGCTGGTCGTCGCCTGGGCTGCCCCACATTACCGGCAGGCGGTCTCCCGGCTGATGGGTGCCCGGGCGGCGCCAGGCCCCTTGTATCGAGCACCCGCCCTGGCGCCGGCGGAACCCGAGACGCTCCGGATCGCCGCCGGAGACAGGACCGCGACCTACATCGACACCGCGGGACGGGCTTGGCTACCCGACCGGTATTTCGCCGGTGGCACGACTTTCCACCGTCCTGCCATACAGATTCAGCGCACGCCCGATCCGGATTTGTTTCAAAACGGCCGGGAAGGGCAGTTTACCTACACCATCCCGCTCGAGCCCGGCATCTATGAGCTGCACCTGTACTTCGCGGAGACCGGCGTCACCGCCGACGCGCTGCGCAGCGTCAGCATTGCCATCAACGGGCAACCGGCTTTGGGTGTCGACGTCGCCTCCGACGCCGGCGGAATTGATACAGCTACGGCGAAGGTTTTCAAGGACATCTCCCCGGCCAAAGACGGTGTCCTGCACCTGGCGTTCCAAGCTGCCGAGCCCGGTTTCCTGAACGCCATCGAGATCCTGCCGGGAATCCGGGGCAAGATGCGCCCTGTTCGGATCACCGCCGGGGATCGTGTCTTCCGCGATCACGCCGAACAGGTCTGGCTGCCGGATCAGTGGGCCGCCGGCGGACGGATCAGCACCCGGGTGGAATCGATCGGCGGAACTCCCGACCCCGGATTGTACCAGTGGAGAAGAGTCGGACACTTCAGTTATTCGATTCCGGTGGTGGAAGGCGGAGTCTATACCGTGATCCTGCACTTCTCCGAGAACTGGTTTACATCGCGCACCAGTGGCGGAGTGGGGAGCCGCGTCTTTGATGTTTATTCCGACGGGACTACGCTGCTCAAGGGTTTCGACATCCTGAAGGAGGCGGGCGGGATCGCGAACCGCGCCGTCATTCGGGTCTTCCGCCATGTTCCGGCTTCGCCGCTGGGAAAGATCGACCTCACATTTGTGCCGGTTGTTAATTATGCGCTGATCAACGCCATAGAGGTCCTGGAAGAGTAGGTTTTAACTTCAGGCCCAGGTGGCTTCGCGTGGTTAAATTAACCTGATGAAACTTCCAGGGCCTCCCGACTGCGCATAAAATGCGGTTGAGCATGGGACGGCGCCAATTCTGCGCTTGTACTACATCGGGGCGCCCATAGTCGGTTCACCACACCTGTTGTTCTGGTGTTATAATCGTCGGCATCAAGCCTGCGATAGTCTCGCACGGGTATTGCTTGTTTGTATTGAAAGGGGGTATTTGCATCATGTCGCGCTTCCGAACTTTGCTGGTTCTTTCTCTGCTGGCGCTGTTGTGCGCCGGTCTCGCTTTTGGGCAGGCTGTTAATGCCACGCTGCTCGGCATTGTCACGGATGCTTCCGGCGCGGTTGTGCCGAATGCCAAAGTGACCATCACCGAGGTCAACACCGGAGTCGGCCGCTCCGGTCAGACCAACGAAAGCGGGAACTACACGTTCCCCAATCTGCCTCCGGGCCAATACTCGGTGACCGTGGAGGCGGCCGGTTTCAAGAAGGAAACGCGCCGGGATATTGGGCTGCTGGTGAACACCACCCAGCGCGTGGACATTCAGCTTCAGCCCGGCAACGTCTCCGAAACCATCGAGGTCACAGCCGCAGCACCGGCGTTGCAGACGGACCGCGCCGATACCGGCCGCAACATCGACACCATGGTGGTGTCGGAACTGCCGGTTCTGGTCAGCAACCGCAATTATCAAGCCCTGCTGGCCCTCGTGCCCGGCACGTCGCCGCCGTCGGAGCAGCACTCCCAGTTCTTTAACGCTTCGGACTCGCTGCAGACCCAAGTCAACGGGGCCCCGCGCGTGTCCAATAACTACCAGATCGAAGGCATCGATGACAACGAGCGCACCGGCCTGCTGCAAGTCCTGATCCCGCCGCTCGAAGCAATTCAAACGGTGGACATCTCAACCAGCAACCACTCCGTCGACTTGGGACGCGGCGCCGGCGCGGTCACTAACGTGATCCTGAAGTCGGGAACCAACAACTTCCACGGCTCCCTCTACGAGTTCGTTCAAAACGGCGATTTCGACGCCCGCAACTTCTTCCAGCCCTCCGTGGCCGCTATCCACTACAACTACTTCGGCGGCACCGTCGGCGGGCCCATCAGGAAGAACAAGCTGTTTTTCTTCGCCGACTTCTTGCACACCACGGATCACGAAGCCAACGCCAATACCGAGGCGATACCGTCGCCGCTGTCCCGCACCGGCAACTTGAGCGAGGCCCTGGCAGGCGCCAACCCCGCTCCGGTTTACGATCCGCTAACCGGGACTTTGGCCACCGGTGTGGGAAGAACTCCATTCCCCAACAACGTCATTCCCACATCGCGCCTGAACCCGATCGCGCTCAAGATCCTGGCCTTGGTGCCTAACCCGAATCAACCGTACAGCACCCTGGCGCCGGCCAACAACTACTTCGCCCTCCTGCCCTTCACCAAGGACAGCAGCCTCACGGACGGGAAGGTGGATTACACCATCGGCGACAAGGACCACCTCAGCGGCCGATTCAGCTTCCAGCGGCCAGTGGTTTACCAGGCGCCCATTTTCGGCACCGCCGGCGGCGATGCCAACGGGGCCTTCGAGGGCACCGGAATTCAGAAGACTTACAGTAGCGGAATCAACTGGACCCACGTTTTTACGCCCACCCTGCTGAACGAATTCCGGTTCGGCGTGGCGCACTACCACAACACGGCGCAAGAGAGCGACTATGGATCGAACGATTCCACCAACCTGGGAATCCCCGGCATCAATATCAGCCAGTTCGACAGCGGCTTGGTGGGTATCCAGATTAGCAGTTTTACCAGCCCGCTGGTGGGATATTCCGCCAGTTTGCCCTGGGTCCGTGCGGAGGCCAACATCGATTTGGTGGACAACGTCATCAAGACGCACGGCAACCACACCTTTACCTTCGGCTTCGATATGCGCCGTATCCGTGACGACCTGTTGCAGACGCAGACCTACAGCCCGCGCGGCGTCTACCAGTTCGGCACTTCCCAAACGAACTGCGCGGGTAGCTGCCAGCTCCCCAACGGCACCACGAGCTCGGCGACGACCCCCAACAGCACCACTTCGTGGGCCAACAGCCTGGGGAGCTTCCTGCTGGACAGCCCCCAAGCGTCCAGCACCGGCCGCGACTTCAGTGGCACGTTCCCGACGTACCGGGCTTGGTACTTCTTCCCCTACGCCTCCGATACATGGCAGGTCAGCAAGCAGTTGACCGTGGCCATCGGGCTGCGCTGGGAAATCTATCCGCCAGGCGTGCCGGCCTTCCCCGGCCAGTTTTCCAACTTCATCCCGTCGAGCAACACGCTGGTGGTCGGCGGTGTGGGCGGCAACCCCAACAATGGGGGCTTGGTCAACCACCTGAACTACCTTGCGCCGCGCCTGGGACTGGCGTACCGCTTGACGGAGAAGACGGTCATCCGGACGGGTATCGGCGTCAGTTATACGCCGTTTGAGGACAATACGTACATTAACAACAACTATCCGACAAAAGGCAACATCGGAGCGGTGCAAGGCGCGAGCGCCTATACCTCGGCCCTCTACAACGGGTCCCTTCTGAGTTTCGAGAGCGGTCTCCCAGTGCCCTCGCCACAGCCCATCCCGTCCAACGGGATCTACAGCGTCGCCGCTCTCGGCTTCAACGGTTCGTCGGAGTCCTTCTTCCCGACAAACTACAAGAACCCTCACATCATTGCCTGGAACTTCACGGTCCAGCAGGCGCTGCCGTATCATTTCACGATGGACCTTGCGTACGTGGGCAATCACGGCGTGGACATGGGATCGGGGCAAAACATCAATGCCAGTCCGGTGATCGCACCTACGTCCACAAACGACCAGGCCTACCAGCCGTACTTCCCGCACACGGGCAGCATATCGGAGGAATTCGCGGCGGTGTCCGCCATGTACAACGCCCTGCAAGTGAAGATTGACCGGCGCTTTGCCGGCTCGCTAGGCATCACCACCTCGATCACCTACCAAAAGGGCATGGCTTACTACAACGGCGGAGACGACGATGGATTCTACGGCTTCTACCTCAACGGACAATATCACCGTAATTGGGGCCTGAACGATTTCAATCGTACGCTCAGCTTTGTGCAGAGCTATGTTTACCAACTGCCCTTCGGTAAGGGGAAACACTTCCTGAACTCCGGTCCGCGAGGGCTGGACAAGATCGTGGGCGGATGGCAGCTCGAGGGCATCCTGACGGTCATGAGCGGACTTCCCTTTACGGTGACTTACAGCTCGACGTACTTGAACCTTGCCTCGGGCGGCACGAACACGCCCACCCAGGTGGGTCCGGCCAGCATTCTGCACGGAATCAACACCACCTCGAACGGTGGAAGCCCGTGGTTTGATACAACCGCGTTTGCCCCGCCACCCTGCCAGTCGGCGACACCTAGCGCGTCCTGCCCGACCGGAGCCATCGATCAGGTCGCCGGCGCTGCCCAGCAGGTCGGCAACGTTGGACGCAATTCCATGATTGGGCCGGGATTCTTCAACATGAACTTCGCCCTCTCCAAGACCACCCAGTTCACCGAGCGCATCGGCATGCAGCTTCGGCTGGAAACCGTAAACACAACCAACACCCCGCAGTTCGCCAATCCGAACGGCACTTGCTGCACCGCGAACAACGCCAACTTCGGATTCGTGACCGGCACCTTCGGCACCGGCTCTGGCTCGGTCAACTCCGGCACCGGCGGCCCTCGAAGTATCCAGTTGGCGGCGAAGTTGACGTTCTAGCTTTTCGAGAAGTGGCTTTGGCCACCGGGGCGGCACCCGCCGCACCGGTGGCCATCGCTCTTTTTCGAGACGATCCAGCATTTGCCGGTCGAAAGGACGGTGCTGTGGCGCCGGTCCAGGAGCAGCACTCCCAATTCTTCAACGCGGGGAGCACGATCGACGACAACCTTTCCGATAAGGACCGCTTGAGCGGCCGGTTCAGCTTCTCGCGCCCCGTGGTCTTCCAGGCGCCACTCGTCGGCATGGCGGGTGGCGACGGTCCGGGCACCGCCTTTATGGACACCCTCGAGTTTCGCGCCGAGACCTTTAACCTCACCAACACGCCGCAGTTCAGCAACCCGAGCGGTTCGCTCACTGCCTCGACCTTCGGCATTGTCACCGGAACCGTCGGCAGCGGCACGGGTGTGAACGGCACGGGCGGCGGAAGAGCGATGCAGTTGAGCGTTAAAGTATCGTTCTAACGGGGAGCGCCGGCCCGGTAAACCGCTCCCTGGGGAGTTGTGAAGAAATCGCCGGGTTGACAGACGGAAGCGTCTGTCCCACCGTGGAGCAGGCGTTTCGCCTGCCATGCCGGTATTCCTACCTGCATTCCCCGAAGAACGTCGGCACGGACGCCGACGTGGCAACCTGAAAGGTCGC
>JBAWDI010000575.1:0-2509 GCA_049590695.1 Bryobacteraceae bacterium | reverse complement strand
CGGGCCGTTCTGGACGCCCTATTCGGAGACAACCGGCAACAACGGCGCCCCCGATTGCTGAAGGCTATCGAAATTCGCCGCCATGCCTTGATCCGCCTGCATCGCGAGCAGATCGCGCTGTTGCGCGCCTGGCGGGAGGCGTTGAGGGAGGAGCGCACCCGGGATGCCGAGCGCCTATTGACCGCTCTGCTGGTAACGGTGAATGCGATCGCGGGCGGGTTGAAGACCACGGGGTAGCGCCGGCCCCTTCGGATGGAGTAGGGTGAAAGAGCATGGAGTTCGCTGTCCACATTCCCGACGACATCGCCGAACGGCTTGGCGCCGTCGTGAACGGTGATCTCTCTCGCCGCGCCCTGGAGGCCTTGTTGGCGGAAGAATACAGGCTAGGTCACCTCAATAAGCCCGATCTGCGGCGCTTGCTCGGCTTTGAAACCAGCTACGAGATTGACGGCTTCCTGAAGGCTCACAACGTATATGAGGACTACACCATGGAAGACCTGGAGCAGGAACTCGAGGGCTTAAGGCGTCTGGGGATTTAGTGCTTCTCGTCGTCGCCGATACCGGCCCCATCCGTTACCTGGTGGAGATCGGCCACATCGGCATCCTGCCGCAACTGTTTGAGAGGATATTCATTCCTTCGCTCGTGTACGACGAACTGCGCCACCCGTCTGCGCCTGCACCCGTGCGAGCGTGGGTGAATGCACCGCCCGCCTGGCTGGAGGTATTGCCGGTGACCGTGAGCGACGACCCGGCGTTTCAGCCCTTGGACGACGGCGAGAAGTCGGCTCTGACGCTGGGAATGGCTCTCGGGGCCGACCTCATTCTTATCGACGACCGCAAAGGCGCTGCGGTGGCGCTGCAAAAAGGATTCCAGATCACCGGAACCCTGGGTCTTCTCACGCGCTCGGCGCAGCGCGGCATCCTTGACCTTGCCGATGCGCTGGCGCGCCTCAAACGCACCAATTTCCACTGCCGTCAGGAACTGTTCGACGACCTTTTGAGAATATACGGGGAGAGCGGCCAAGGTTAAGACCGCTCTCGCGCTCCCAGCATCGGTTCGTGGGCCGGGCAGGTTCAGGGTGTTGGTTCGACGGTTCCTCTGCCGATGACAATGCGACCGTCGGGGAGTTTGGCCCACGCGACTCGCTGTGCAGGAAAGATGCCGGCTGATTCGAGCTTCCGGCGCTTTCGGTTGTATATGTAGAGCACAAAAAGAGGCCCAGAGAGTCCAGCGGCGGCGGCGGAATACGGTAACGAGGCCCTCAAATGTGGAGCGTCGAGCGGCCCACGTTCAACAAGAACGCAGCTCCGGCTACCCTTTTTCGTATGTCCCCTTACAAGATCAGCCTACTTGCAGGAACGGGTTCACAATCTCAAGCGGCCAGCGAACGGCGCGGCCCGGCAGGTCCTCCGAGTAGAGGCGGGTAACGGCGCATTCCAGGCAGGCGGCCACGATCATCGCGTCCCAGAATGACCATCCGTCCTCTGCGTGGAGAATGCGAGCTCGTTCAAACGCTCCGGCGGCCGGCAGGATGAGCGGAAAGATTGCCAGATAATCCGTCAAGCGGGCCCATGCGTCGATCGACGTGAAGCCCTGGGATCTCAGCTTCCTCGACGCCGCCACGAACTCACACGCAACCTGCCAGAGCAGCACCCCATCGCTCGCACTTGAGACGAGATCGAGGGCCACTTGCTGTCGCTTAGGATCGGCTTTGTCGCAGGCGTAAATGAGGATGTTGGTATCAAGGGCGATCATGAAGTTCGTCCCGAGAGGGCAAACTTTCACGCGAGAAGAACCTCATCCCCTCGATCCCCGCCAGGAGCCGCTCGAGGGCTGCGGGCCTGTCTCCACGATCCGCGTTATCATCGAGTGGCTCGACGATCAGTCGCACACGCTGGGCCTCACGCAAGCCCAGTTCCTCGCTGGGCTTGAAAACACCGTTCGTGTAGACAGCCTCTATAAGCTGAGCCAATCCATTAATCCCTCTGTCATTAGATTATACGTCACTGGAGCAGGCGCAGGCCGTTGGGGCCGGGGATGGTGCGCACCCAAGAGTTCATCTCTTCTTCGTTCTGCAACAGGTCGCGCAAAGTGGCTTTGCTCAAAACCTGGTCGACGGCAATCTGCACGGCGCGCCAGAGGGAACGCGCGGAGCAATCCACGGAACGGGGGCAGATGGGGGCTTGGCCGGAATGGTCGTCGCAGAATTTGCTCTCGAAGAGACGGCCGCCCAGGGCGGTGATGACGTCGGCGATGACAATCGACTCGGCCGGGCGCGCCAGCGTGTAGCCGCCTTCTTTGCCGCGCTCGGCCTTCACGAAACCGCCCTTCCGCAGCACGCGCAGGATCTTGGCGGCATAGGCCGGGGAGACGCCTTCGGCCTGGCTCATTTCGGGAATGGTGAGGCTTCCGCCCTTGCCCGCGTAGCCGATGCGGACCAAACAACGCAGGCCGTATTCTCCGTTGGCGCTCAACTTCATCCGGGGAGCCTCGCGATGGGGATGAGGT
>JBAWDI010000574.1:0-4947 GCA_049590695.1 Bryobacteraceae bacterium | reverse complement strand
GTCCATGACAGTGAACTGCACTCGGACCGCCTGGTAGCCGATGGGCCTTACCGCCGCGTCCGCAACCCGCTCTACCTGGGAAATATCTTGCTGGCCGTCGGAATGGGGCCGATGGCCAGCCGGACGGGCTTTCTTTTTCTGGTGGCCGCAACCGTCCCGTTCGTCTACCGCTTGATTCTGCGCGAGGAGGCGGGTCTGCTGGAATCGCAGGGCGAGAGCTACCGCAGGTATTTCGAGACCGTCCCGCGGCTGTGGCCTTCCTTGCGCCCGCTGGTCCCAGCCGGCAGCGGCCGGCCCAACTGGGTGGATGGCTTCATCGGCGAAACCTGCATGTGGGGCTTGGCCATTGGAATGGCGGTATTCGATGTGACCCTGCGCCTGACGCATTTCTGGATCATCATGGGCGCCGGCTTCGCGATTTATTTCTTACAGGATCGGCTGCGGAAGAGACGTTAGGAAAAGCTCTCAGCCGTCAGCTTTCAGCTTTCAGCCACGTCGGCGCGGTCCGGGGCTGAAAGCTGATAGCTGAAAGCTCAGTGCGTCATGGCGTAAACCACATAGTTGACGCCGAGGCGGATGGCCAGGTCGGAGAACTTCGCGGGGTACCACGGATCGTCCGCCCACTCCCACGCATCGCCGATATCGGAGTTGAAGGAGATGGCCACGATGACGCGGCCCTGATCGTCGTAAATACCGCGCCAGTGGGCTCCTTTGCCGTCGGCATATTTGTAGCCCAGTCTCAGGTGCGCCTGGCCCGGAACCTGGTACCGGTCGTTCAAATCGTAGACCGTGTGGAAGATGGGGTCGTCGTCGGGGATGTCGACGATGGGCCGGTCGGGGAAAGCGCGCCGGATGCGCGTTTCGAACTCGCTCCACTCGGCGGCCCCGTGGAAATCGTCGGCCATGAAGAATCCGCCGCGCAGCAGGTACTCGCGAAGCGTTTGGGCCTGCTGGCCGGTGAGGCCCCATTCGCCCACCTGGACGGCGTAGAGCCAGGGCCAATCGTAAGCGTCGCCCTCGTCCAGATTGACCGGTTGCTCGACGGAGCGAACATGGATGCGGGTCAAACGGCGCATAGCCTGCGCAAAGTGGCGGTCGGCGCGCGGAAAATCCTGGGTCCAGAGGGAGACGCCCACGTGCCAGTCGAGGTCCCGGTTGCGGTAGCCGTTCAGCGGGCCGGGCGGATACATCAAGCGGGCGAAGGCCCACTCGGCCTTCTCCTGCCAGTCGGGGGGCATGGGAATGTCGCCGATGGCGTACTCGACGCCGTTGAACTGGCGGAACGGGCGCTGGAACGCATGCAATGCGACCAGAACGGTAAGGCCGCATCCCAATCGAAGCAATACCCTCCCAAAAGCCATCCGTGCCCTCTGCTACTCAGAGGATATCACTTGGGGCGTCGGACTAATGCTCCCTTACGGTCGCGGCTCGGCGGCGGAGTGGAGGCGGCCGGGCATGTCGGCCAGCACATAGCCCATCACCGCCAGGGCCGCCATGTTCTTGCGAAAATCCTGGGGGTCCACCTTGTCGAGAGTATCCGCCTCGGAGTGATGCCAGTCGAAGTAGTGCGTGCCCACGGTGCGTTCGGCGAGGCCGGGCACACCATCGCGGATGAGCGGCGCGATATCGGCGCCTCCGCCTTCGCCGGCGATCCCGCTGGCGCCGACGCGCTCGAGCAGTGTTCCGATCTGTTTGAGCATGTCGAGCGAATTCCGGTCGGCGCCGGCGCCGAACCCGACCGGCGCCTCGGCCCCGCCGTCCATCTCAATGGCGGCCACGTGGCCCTTGATCCGGTCGCCCACGAATGCCCGGTACGCGTCGGCGCCGCGGCCACCGTTCTCTTCGTTCACCCAGAACGCCACGCGAATGGTGCGGCGCGGCTGAAGGCCCAGTTTGTTCATCAAGGCCAGCGCCTGCAAACAGGCCATGATGGACGCCCCATCGTCCTGGGCGCCCTGTCCCACGTCCCAGGAATCGATGTGGCCGCCGATCACCACCACCTCTTCGGGCTTTTCGCGGCCGGGGATCTCGCCGACGACGTCGCCGCTGTCGGCATCCGGCTCCATGTGCGCGCCCATCTCGATGTGCACCTGAACCGGAACGCCGTCGGCGTAGAGGCGGGCGATCATCATGGCATCTTCTGGAGAGACGGCCGCGGCCGGGATCCTGGGCTGGTTGTCGTCGTAGCTCATCTCGCCGGTATGCGGGGCTTCGATGGCGAGAGGCGTGACCGACCGGACCAGCGCCGCCACGGCGCCGAGAGCGGCCGCGCGGGAGGGGCCCGACGAGCGATACACCCGGGTCGGGCCATAACCGGTGTAGGGCTCGTTGTAGACCACGATCTTGCCCTGCACCTTCTCGCGGCCCAGCCGGGCAAGCTCGTCAAAGCTCGAGACCGCCACCACACCCGCGGTAATCCCACCCGGCGGAGTGCCCACGCTCATTCCCAGCCCCAGCATGTGAAGAGGCTTGTCGAGCGGCGCGACCATCCGGCCCGATTCCGCGCCCCGTTCCCAGTGCGGCACCTTGACGGGGATGATGCGGACGTTGCTGAGGCCGGCGGCTTTCATCTGTTCCACCGACCACGCGATGGCCTTTTCGAGCGCCGCGGAACCGCTCAGCCGGCTGCCAATGCGGTAACACAAGTAGGCCAGCCGGTTGTAGCCTTCGGTATCGGCCAGCGCCGCGTCAATGAGCTTGCCGGCCACGGGGCGGTACTGCTCCGCCAGGTTCGGCGAATCGGCCGCGTAGCAGGCGCCGGCTGCAACCAGAGTCAGAGCGATTGTGGGAAAGCGCCATCTCATAAAGGACACTATCGCATGAAGGGGACGTATGCCGGAACTTTCTTCTGGTACTCGGCAAATTCGGGGCCGAAGCGCGAAGCCAGCAGCTTGTCCTCGGTGCGCACGCGGATCTCGGTTCCCACGACGAATAACACCAGCGACACCGCCGCCCACCGCCAGGGAGTCAGCAGCAGAATGGTGCTCAGCAGGATGGCCAGCACCGAGGAGTAGATGGGATGGCGCACGATGCCGTACGGCCCGGTGCGCACGAGTTCGTGATCTTCGTACAGGCCGGCATTCACTCGAAACTGTTTTCCCAGGTGCTTTACCGAAGTCCACGAGAGGGCCGCGGCGATCAGGCCCGCGACCATCGATGCCAGAATGCGCACCGGTCCCGGGGGGTGGCTGGGCGGCAGGCGGAATGCCAGCGCTATGGCGACCGCCAGCACCTCGAGCAGCAGTCCGGCGATCGAGGGGGCCATCGCCGTGATGGACGGGCGCTTCTGATAGTGCGGCGCCCGGAAAGCGAACGGCCAGGCCCAGGCGAGCCAGCATACCCCCAGCGCGACCCGCTCTGCGGAGAGCATCACGGCCTCACGATCGCCTTTCCGAAGCGTTCCTGGTTCTCCAGCCGCTCATGCGCCGCGCGGATCCCGGCCAGCGGGCAGACCCGGTCGACGACCGGCTTCAGTTGCTTCCGGAAGACAAACTTCAGCACCTGGTACAGCTCGCCCATACTGCCCATGAACGACCCGAGCAGGCCCGCGGGAGCCAGCGATTCCAGGCTCTTGGGCCACGTCGCCACGCCCACGTGCTCCACCACGCGCCACTGGAACATCCGGGCGGGAATGCCGGCGCACACGCGGACCAGGACTTGGTCGGGTCTCAGCCTGGGTTCGGGAGTGTCCTTGCAGACCAGCGCTTTCCGCCCGCCGTGCTGGTGAATGCGCGCGGCTCTCATGATGAAAGGCTAACATGGGCTTCGGTAGCGGAGACGGGGCTTGGCTATAATCGAGCTATGGTTGGCGCTACCGAGATCGGCAGTCTGATCGACCGCGATCCGGCGATACGGGGCGGACGGCCCAAGGTTGCCGGAACCGGAGTGACCGTGATGCGTGTCGCGGCCTGGTACAAAATGGGCCTGACTCCCGAAGAGATTGCGACGCAGTACGGGCATCTCAGTCTCGCTCAGGTTCACGCGGCGTTGGCGTACTACCACGCCAATCCCGAGGAGATCGAAGCCGATCTGGCTCAGGAAGAAGCGTTCGCCGAAAAGGTGGATTGTGGGTCCGAACCCCGGTCCCCACGATGAGCCGAATCCAGTTGTACTTCGACGAGGATGCGATGCAACACGCGCTCGTCGTTGCCCTGCGCGCGCGGCGCGTTGACGTTTTAACCGCTTCGGACCGCGGGATGGTCGGCAGAAGCGACGAGGACCATCTGCGTCACGCCAGTAACGACGGGCGCGTGCTGTACAGTTTCAACATCAGGGACTACAGCTTGCTCCATGAGCAATGGATCGCCAGCGGGCGGGAACACTCTGGGATCATTCTCGCATCCCAGCAGCGCTACTCCATCGGCGAACAACTGCGGCGGTTACTGCACCTTCTGAACCGGAAGCCGGCGGCGGAAATGCTGTCGCGGTTGGAGTATCTCTCTACCTGGGGGCGCTGATTGCAGCATCATCGGGCCGCTGGGGCGGTGCGGGCAGTCTCTCTCCGGCAACGGCAATCTCTGCCGCCGCTACATATTCGCTCGTGTCTTGGGCGGTAGGGGCTAACTTCGATGGACGATCAAGCCGGCCACCGCGGGGATGCTATTCTCGCTGCACAAGGATTTCTCCAACCAGTCGACCATGCCCTGGTCCACGCGGTGCCCGGTAGAGTGCGGGTCGATGGAGGACTCAGCCAGATTAACCCGCCACAATTCCAGCGTGCGCGCCAGCACCGCCGACGTGATCGGTAGGGGTCGGCCGGTAACTGACGCGAGCGTCCACAGGCCAAGCCAGAGGGTGTATTGATGCACTTCCACCTTCTTGCACTCCGGCCGGTGCGGAAGGGTATCCGCCGGCAAACTCGCGACCGTCTCAAAGCGGATACCCTTAAACCAGAAGGGCTGAGCGAAGCACCCGAGAAGCTGCGCCGTACCTAGAAGCTGAAGAATG
>JBAWDI010000573.1:0-8497 GCA_049590695.1 Bryobacteraceae bacterium | reverse complement strand
GTCCTGGACTACAGCTCGAGCGCCCACTTGTTAAAGCGGGTAATCCCGGCCCGCGCCGTACCGGCGTAAGTTGTTTTGTTTCTTATCCGTGTTGATCGGGTGCACGACATAAGAGTGGAGTCCACGGTGTCTTTGGCGTAGCACCGGGCCCAGATGGCACCCCCTTGTCGCCGGTGGGTTGTCCGGACTGGGAAGAACACCGGCGACAAGATCGCCGGCGCTACCAGGCACGGATTCATGCGTCTGGCGCGGGCTTTCCTGAGTTGTTCATTTCTATGTCGTGCACCCTTGACCAGACCAGGTCTGGTCAATGATATAATCCGAGTATGGTAGTGCGCAACATCTCCGAAGCGAAGACCCAACTTTCCGCGCTCATCGAAGGCGTGCTCAACGGAAACGAGGTCATCATCGCCAAGGCCGGCAAGCCCGTTGCGCGGCTGGTGCCTTTCCGCCACCCCATCCGTCCGCGCACGCCCGGCTCGATGGCCGGTCAAATCTGGATCGCGCCCGACTTCGACACCCTGCCCGACGATCTCCAGGAGGCCTTCGGAATCAAGGAGCCACGCGCTTGAGGATTCTGCTGGACACCCACCTGCTGCTCTGGTGGCTGGACGGCAGTCCGTCGCTCTCCGCCCAAGCCAGCGAGATGATCCGCGACGCGGAGAACACGGTCTTCGTGAGTGCCGTATCGCTTTGGGAAATCTGGCTCAAGCAAAGCCTGGGCAAGCTACGCCTCCCGGTTGACTTCAGCGAGAGGCTGGCCGCCGAGCCCTTCGAGAGCCTGCCTCTGACAGCCTCCCACACCCGGCCGGTCTCGCTGCTTCCCTGGCGCCACCGCGATCCCTTCGATCGCATGCTGGTGGCACAAGCCCAGGTCGAGAACCTGGTCCTGCTAACCGCTGACGGCCTTCTTAGCGCCTACGGCCCGTTCGTTCACGTCGCCTAGATTGCCCGATCCGTGTTCCGTAGCGTTCGTCAACCATACGACGGAGGTTAGGCCTTGTAGCTCGCCTATTCTTTCGCCCCTGCCGGGGCTTGGTCGATTTCGCAATCCTCCTCCCACGGCTCGCGCCGTGGGCTACGTTCTTTCGCTCCTGCGGAGCTTCTTATCATGCCTAAAGCTCTAATCACCGGCTGCACCGGCCAGGACGGCTCTTATCTGACGGAGTTCCTTCTCGGCAAAGGCTACGAGGTCCACGGCCTGAAGCGCCGCGCCTCCAGCCTGAATACCGACAGGCTCGACCACATCTATCGGGACCTCCACGAGGCCGGATCGCGCTTCTTCCTCCACTACGCCGACCTGACCGATGGCAGTTCGCTGGCCTGGCTCCTTCACGATATCCGGCCCGACGAGATCTACAACCTCGGCGCACAGAGCCACGTGAAGGTGAGCTTCGAGGTGCCGGAATTCACCGCGGATGTGGTCGCGAGCGGAACGTTGCGCCTGCTCGAAGCCATGCGACACACGGGCGTAAAGTGCCGCTTCTACCAGGCTTCATCGAGCGAGATGTTCGGCAGCGCGCCGCCCCCGCAGAGCGAGAGTACGGCTTTCCACCCCCGTAGCCCCTACGCTTGCGCCAAGGTCTTCGGCCATAACATCACGGTGAACTACCGGGAGAGTTACGGCCTGCATGCGTCGAGCGGCATCCTGTTCAACCACGAGTCCCCACGCCGCGGCGAGACTTTTGTCACCCGCAAGATCACCCGCGCCGTGGCCCACATTAAACATGGTGTCCAGCAGAAGCTCTACCTGGGCAACCTGGAGGCGCGTCGGGACTGGGGATACGCTCCGGACTACGTTCGCGCGATGTGGCTGATGCTGCAACAGGAAACACCCGATGATTTTGTCGTGGGCACGGGGGAAGCCCATACGGTCCGTGAATTTGTCAAGCTTGCCTTTGCGCATGCCGGTATGGATTGGAAGGAGCATGTGGAGGTTGACGCACGCTACTTCCGGCCAGCCGAGGTGGATTACCTGTGCGCGGACGCCTCCAAGGCCAGGAGAGTGCTCGGCTGGGAGCCGGCGGTAACCTTTGACGAGCTGGTTCGGATCATGGTTGAGGCGGACATGAAGGCGGTCGAAGCCCGGCTTAAAGGCGGGGCCGAGGCGCTCCAGTTTGCGGTCACTGCTGAGGGGAGGCACTCGTGACCGGTCTTGCGGATAAGCGAATCGTGGTTACGGGCGGGGCGGGGTTCCTGGGGGGGCACGTGATCCGGCGGCTTGAGAAGCTGGGCTGCGGCAACGTCTTCGTGCCGATCTACCCCGAGTACGATTTCACGCGCATCGACGATGTTGAGCGGTTGTTCGTGGAACAGCGGCCGGAGGTACTGATTCACCTGGCGGCGGTGGTGGGCGGGATCGGCGCCAATCGTGCGAACCCAGGACGCTTCTTCTACGACAACGCGATGATGGGCATTCAGCTCATTGAGGCGGCGCGGCGCCATGGCGTGGAGAAGACGGTAGTTCTGGGGACGATTTGCGCGTATCCGAAGTTCACGCCGGTGCCGTTTCGCGAGGAGGAGCTGTGGAACGGATATCCGGAGGAAACCAACGCACCGTACGGTATTGCGAAGAAGGCGTTGCTGGTGCAGTGCCAGGCGTACCGCCAGCAGTACGGCATGAACGCGGTCTTCCTGCTGCCGGTGAACCTCTACGGGCCGGGCGATAACTTCGATCTGGAATCGTCACACGTGATACCAGCGCTGATACGGAAGTGCGTGGAGGCGGTTGAGGAGGGGCGCGACGAGATTGTGCTGTGGGGCGATGGGTCGCCGACGCGCGAGTTCCTGTACGTGGAGGACGCAGCGGAGGGCATCGTACTGGCAACGGAGCATTACGACAAGGCGGAGCCGGTGAACCTGGGAAGCGGCATGGAAATCTCGATCCGCGATCTGGCTAGCAAGATTGGGGCGTTGACCGGGTTCGCGGGGCGGATCATTTGGGACGCCGCCCAGCCGAACGGCCAACCGCGCCGGTGCCTGGATGTGAGCCGGGCGGAGCGGGAATTTGGGTTCCGGGCAACCACTCCGTTCGACGCCGGGTTGCGGAGGACCATTGAGTGGTATCGGTCTCGCTCCTAACTCCGTTGTCTTATCCGTGTTCATCCGTGTTCATCTGTGGCCATTTAATCTTTGCTTCATCCGTGGCGTATCCAACGGTAAACTTCTTTGCGGTCGCCGACGAACTCGAAGTCAACCAGGCGCTCGTGGCTGTAAACGGAATAGACCAAGCGGTGATCGCGGCCAAGGCGGACGGAGAAGCGGTTTGCCCGCCCCTGAAGCTTCTTGCCCTGGTAGGGGTTCGATAACACATCGCGGATGGCTTGGACGGCTTTTTGCCGGATCTGGGCGCGGAGGGCGAGCAGGTCCTTTTCGAACGAACTGGCGTAGCTACCGTTCCAGTTCATGCCCGAGTTGATTGAGAAGCTTATCGAGCGGGTGGCGCCGCTCTTTCAGCCTGGCGTCGCAGAGGGCGTTGAGGGCTTGGACTTCGGTTGCGATGGTGGTCTTGCGGGCGCGGCGGTAAACCTTGTCAACGGAGGAAGATCCGTTGCGGCGAGCGGACACCAAGGTAGGGACGCGAGCTTTCATAACCAGCTTAATTCTATCACGGGACTGGTGCTGAAAGCGCTCAACTTTGTGCGGGTCAGCAGGGTCGAAAAAGCAGGCCGCCCGGGCTGAAGAGCCAGCGCGGCGCGCCGGCGAGCGTGTGCCGGGCGCCTGGCGGTTTGTGCGAAAATAGAGTCGATGGGAACCACCACTCCAGTTGAGATTGGGAAGGGACAAGGCGTTTGGCAACCGCAGCCACGAATTCCGAGAAGCTGGAAAGCAGCCGCTGGTATTCTAAGCAGAAAGCGTGTGGATCCACTGGAATACCAGAAACAGGTTCGCAAGCAGTGGGAGCGATCCAGCGAGATCACCTCCGCCTGACGAATGGTCCTGGACACCAACATCCTGATCGCGTATCTGAAGGGCGAGCCCGAAGTTGTGGCGGCTCTTGGGCAATGGAGGCGGGAAGGGCGTGGACTGGTGGTGTCGTCGATCTCGTTCGCGGAGGTTCTCGCGCTGCCGGCGCTCACAGGGAGCGAGATACAGGTGGTGACCCGGTTTCTGCGGAGCTTCCTCTGCATTGCGTTTGACGAGCGGCTGGCGGAAAAGGCTGCGCGGTTGGCACGGCTCTACCGGCTCAAGATCCCGGATGCGGCTATCGCCGCGACAGCGGTGGATTGCGCCATGCCGCTGGTGAGTCGTGATCAGGGGTTCCGCAAGGTCAAAGAGGTCAGCCTGGTCGCGCTATAGACACCGCACACGGGGAAACCGGGGGGAAACCGGGGAGAGACAGCCGGGCGGGAAATTCGGGGTAGGCGAGAATTCGGGGACAGACAGCCATTTTGCGAGGCGGAAAATGGTGTCTGGCCCCGGCTTCACACGGGCCGCGCAAATCTGGTAGAACAAGATCATGGTCACCAAGTACCTTCGTGCCGCCATGCGCGGGGCCAAGTACGAACTGCTCGAAGAGGGTGGGTATTACGGTTCCATACCGGGTTTTGAGGGAGTATGGGCAGATGCAGCTTGCCTGGAGGACTGCCGGGACGAACTCGAAGAAGTGGTCCAGGAATGGCTGTTGTTCCGCCTGTCGCGCCAGTTGCCAGTGCCGATTGTCGACGGGATCGACCTGGTGGTGCGCGAAGTTGCCTGATGCCGCCAATCGGACCGATCAGGCGCCGGGATTTCATATTCTATCTTCGGCGAATGGGATTTGAAAGGGCAACGAAGTCATCATCGCCAGAGCTGGCAAGCCGGTTGCGCGGCTGGTAGCTTTCCGCGGCCCCATCCGCCCGCGCACGCCCGGCTCCATGGCCGGTGAAATCTGGATGGCGCCCGACTTCGACACCCTGCCCGACGATCTCCAGGAGGCCTTCGGAATGAAGGAGCCACGGGCTTGAGGATTCTGCTGGACACCCACCTGCTGCTCTGGTGGCTGGACGGCAGTGCGCCGCTCCCGGCCGAAGCCAGCGAGACGATCCGCGACCCGGAGAACACGGTGTTCGTGAGTGCGGTATCGCTTTGGGAAATCCGGCTCAAGCAAAGCCTGGGCAAGCTACGCCTGCCGGTTGACTTCAGCGAGAGGCTGGCCGGGGAGGCTTTCGAGAGCCTGCCCCTGACAGCCGCGCACACCGGGCCGGTCTCGCTGCTTCCCTGGGGCCACGGCGATCCCTTCGATCGCATGCTGGTGGCACAAGCGCAGGTGGAGAACCTGGTCCTGCTGACGGCCGACGGACTACTTAGCGGCTACGGCCCGTTGGTTCACGTCGCCTACTGAGCTTAGCAGAATACAGTGACAGCGGCGGTTGCCAACCGCCGCGCAGGATGCCATCCTGCCCCACAACGGCTGTCACTCAATTGTGCGAAGCTCAGTAGATTCCCTTATCCGTGTTCATCCGGGTTCATCCGTGGGCATTCCTTCTTCCCGGCCTTGTTAAGAAAGGAGCATCCAAATGAAAGTGAAAGCCTTTGCAGTTGCGGCGGGGATCTTGTGGGGATTCCTGCTGTTCGCGTTTACTTTACTGGAGACGGTGCGCGGCGCGGGGCACACCCTGGGGGCGCTGCCGGCCTTGTATCCCGGGTATTCCGTCACGTATTTGGGAAGCGTGGTTGGTCTGGTTTATGGATTGGTCAGCGGGGCGCTCATCGGCGCGGCCTTCTGCCGGCTGTATAACCGATTCGCCGGGACGCGCGGCGAGGCGAAAGGGAAATCAGCCTGAGACGCCGCCGAAGGTTGGAGCCGTATCAGTTAGACACCATCCGCCGGGCTACACGGAGCTTCAGCGCTCCTCCCTTCATGGCGCCGAACCGCTCCGCGAAGATCATCGGCGTATGACCTGCGAATCAGCGGCCATTGAGAGGCAGCATGCCGCGCGAACAGAATAAACCCACAGCGAGCTTCGGTCTCACTTCCGAGACGTGGCGCAGCGTGATTCTGTCTCTCTGGGGCGTGCTGATCTGCTGCGTGGTGGTGGGCTCGCTGTTGCCCGCCGCCAATCCAGTGATGGTTGCGATCGGGCGCCTCCACATCTGGGACAAACTGCAGCACTTCGGCGCCTACCTGGCGCTGTCATTCCTGCCAGTGATGGGATTCAGGGATAAACGCCGGGGGCTGATGGCAGGCCTCTCGATGTTCGTGCTGGGAATCCTGATGGAGGCGGGCCAGCATTTCGCGCCGGGGCGTTCGCCCGAGCTGGGCGACGTGGTGGCCAACGGGGTGGGCGTCAGTTGTGGCGCCTTGCTGGGGCTGCCGTTCCGCACCCTGATGGCCATTTTCTGAGCAATCGTGCCCGTGAACTAGCGCTACCGGATGGCTGGGCGCCACGCTGGAAGCCCAATGCCACTCAGTTTTCCCAGGAACGGGAATTCTACGGAAGTTGTGGGGCAGGTTGGCAACCCGCCCGGAACCGCGCGTACACAGGCCGCCGGCGCCGGTTGGAAACCGGCGCGCAGGATACCATCCTGCCCCACAATCCGTGCGGGAGGTTCGGTCCCGCGAAAACTAAGTGGCATTGCGCTGGAAGCCGGCCAGCCTTTCAGCCCCAGCCGCGACTGCGATTGGAACGTTACTACCCCGGCATGGTGAAAGACGAGGGCGAGTTGGCCTCCCTGGAAGAGCATCCGCCGGCATGCCCAGCCTGCGTGGAGCGGGCCGAATCCACACAGGATCAGGTGGATGCTGTTCGCGCGGCCCCAAGCCGTTGACCACGGCTGCAACATTCCGGCTGCGAGCCCACTGTAGGCGCGCGTAATTCCCCGCTGCGCGGCCTGGCCCGACCGACAATCTGAAACCCAAGTTGCGACCTACCGGGCCGGAGGTGTGTTCCGAACGCGAGAGAACCCTTCCACTAGCCAGGGCCGTTTGTGGTATATTTATTCGTAGGAACGAATAATCAAACATCATGAAGCTTCCCGTTGGTATTGTCGGCTATCGCGGCTACGCCGGGGCGGAACTGCTACGCATCCTGGAACGTCACCCACAGGTGCGGCCGCTGCTGCGGTCGGACATCGACGAGCAAGACGACGACGCCCGCTTCCGCCGCGCCCAAGGGCCGTCTGGCTTGGCATGCGACCCCAAGAGTGTTCGCGCCGAAGGAGTTGCGGTGGTTTTCCTGGCTACTCCGCAGGGGGTTTCCATGGAGATGGCGCCCGCCATGCTGGAGGCAGGCGCGCGCGTGGTGGACTTCAGCGCGGCATTCCGGTTCCGCAACCCGGAGACTTACACTGCCTGGTACAAAGAGCCGCATAGCCAGCCGGGGCTGCTGGCGGAGGCCGTTTATGGGCTGCCGGAGTACTTCCGCGAGCGCATTCCGGGGGCGCGGCTGCTGGCCAACCCGGGCTGCTATCCGACGGCCGCCAACCTGGCCATCCGGCCACTGGTGGAGGCGGGGGTGGTCGACCGCGGCGCGGGGATCGTGTGCGACGCCAAGTCGGGCATCAGCGGCGCCGGGCGGAGGCCCAGCCTCAAAACCAGCTTCTGCGAGGTGACGGGAAACTTCTCCGCGTACTCCATTTTCAAGCACCGCCACGTTCCGGAGGTGCTGGGAATCAGCGGCCTGGAGGAAAGCGAGTTCAGCTTCACGGCGCAGCTTTTGCCGATCTACCGCGGCATTCTGGAGACCATCTACTTCCGGGCGGTGGGTATCGCCAGCGCCGAAGAACTGCTTGCCATCTACGAGAAGCGGTACGCCGGCGAGCCGTTTATCCGGCTGTACAACCTCGGCCACACGCCCGATCTGCGCGGCGTGGCGCGCACCAACTTTTGCGATATCGGGGTTGCGTTGGACGCCAAGACGGGACGCGCGGTGGTGGTGAGCGCCATCGACAACCTGGTGAAAGGCGCGGCGGGGCAGGCGGTCCAGAACATGAATCTCATGCTGGGGCTTGCGGAGACCGAGGGCTTGCTGTGAAGGTCCTGGTCAAGCTCGGCGGCACGCTGCTCGATGGCGGGGAATCCCGCGATCGGCTGGCGGCGCAGATCGCGGCGGCCCGTGGACGCGGAATTGAGATGGTGGTGGTGCATGGCGGCGGCAAGCAGATGACGCGCTACCTTGCCGAGCGCGGCATTGCGAGCCACTTTGTGGGCGGGCTGCGGGTGACCGGTCCCGAGACGCTGGACGCCGTGCTGAAGGTGTTCGCGGGCAGCGTCAATCACGAGCTGGTGGCCAGCCTCAACCGAGCGGGGGCGCTGGCGGTGGGGCTTTCGGGAATCGACGCGTTGCTGGTGGAAGCCGAGCAACTGGCGCCGGCTCTGGGCGCGGTGGGGCGCGTGACCAAATCGAACCCCGCGCTGCTGGAGCTTCTGACGGCCAACGGCTACCTGCCGGTGGTAGCCTGCGTGGCCGGCGACCGGCAGGGTCAGGTCTACAACGTGAACGCCGACCAGATGGCAGTGGCCTGCGCGGCGGCTTTTGGCGCGCGCCAGCTCATCTTCCTGACCGATGTAGAGGGC
>JBAWDI010000572.1:0-4923 GCA_049590695.1 Bryobacteraceae bacterium | reverse complement strand
GCCTTCGGGCAGCAGAGTGGTAAGTACTTGCCAGTTTTCATCTTGAGCGCCAAGCATGGTCTGAGTTTAGACCAAAAGCGAATAAAAAGCAACTATTATCTTAGCGCTTATGGGGCACGCCCGGCCCGGCGCGGTTGAGACACAGCGCCCCAACACCGTGTCGGAGGAACACACCATTAGGCCCCCAGTCATCAGTAAGTTACTTGAAATCAATAGGTTCAGTTGGCATGAGGAATGCCTCTTCCCACAGCGTGAAGCGCTACGCCTGGTTTGCCGTGCTGTTGGTCTTCGGGATTCGGCCGCTCCCCTCGGCCACCTTGCAGCAGTTGACCATGAACGACATGATCGCCCAATCCGCCGCCATCGTCCGGGGCACGGTGGTGGACTCCTGGGCGGCGCTCACCGGTTCGGTCATCTATACCCACTATAAGATCCAGGTAAGCGAGAGCTTGAAGGGACCGCGCCAGAGTTCCGTCGAAATAGTGGTTGCGGGCGGAGTGGTGAACAACCTCAGCCAGAGTTTTTCGGGGTCGCCCACATTGAACAAAGGCGACCAGTTTGTGCTCTTCCTGTGGACCAGCCGTGCGGGGCTGACCCAGATCATGGGGCTGACGCAAGGACTTTTCGCCATCGCGCCGGGCGCTTCCACCGATCCCATGGCGACGCGCGCCGCCACCCGGGAATTGATGCTCGATCCCAAGACCGCGCAACCGGTGAAAGACGCGGTGCTATCGATGCACCTGAGCGACTTGCGATCGCTGATTGCGAACACGCTCCAAGCCAGCCAGGGGGTGAGCCAATAATGCGGGAAACGGGGCGCATCGGGCAGGCGGCGGCCGTCGCCGTAGCGGCGGTAGCGCTGATGGGCACGCCCGCGCAAGCGTATTACCACTACGTCCACTACCTCCGAAACGCTCCCTATACTCCGGTTCAGGAAAAGTTCGACCTCACCACCCTGCCCAACAAAACCGTGACGTTCTTTGTGAGCGACTCGGGACCGGCGGTGTTAGCTCCCAATGACAGTCTCGGCTCGATCTTGGGCGAGGTCAAGAACGCGCTTGCCGCTTGGAATTCGGTGAGCAGCTCGGATCTGCGAGTGGCCTTCGGCGGCACCGAAACCGCGGGCCAAAGCTCCAACACGTCCGGCGGCAACGTGCTCTTCATCGACCTGCCTCCGGGCTTGCTGGGGCAGGGCGCGCCTACGGTGATGGTGGGAACCACCACCATTATCGGGGGGCAGGTGCTGTTGTCGAACAACACCAACAAGGGGCCGGGACCCAGCTACCTGGAGGAGTTCTACACCACGGCCGTTCACGAAATCGGACACGCGCTCGGGTTGCAGCACACCTGGACGGCCAGCGCCATGTCGCAGGACGTCATTCGCAATACCACGCGCGCGCGGCCTCTTGACGCCGATGACATCGCGGCCATCTCGGTGCTCTACGGCACCGCCGGCTGGACCGCGAACTTCGGTTCCATCTCCGGCCGTGTGACCTTGAACGGCCAGGGCGTGACTCTGGCCTCGGTGGTCGCCATCAGCCCGGCTGGACCGGCGGTCAGCGCGCTCACCAACCCGGATGGATCGTACCAGATCAATGGCCTGCCTCCCAACAATTACCTGTTGTATGTTCACCCGCTCCCTCCGGACGCCGTTCCCGCCGACGGATCGGGCCTCCGGCTGCCGGTGGATGCCAATGGCCAGCCGATTCAGGCCAGCAGCCCATTTGGGACGATTTTCTATCCGGGCACGCTCGATCCTCAGCAGGCCACTTCGATCCCGGTGGTTGGCGGCGCGGTGGTCACGGGCGAGAATTTCTCGGTGCAGGCGCGCGCGGCGGTGCCGATGTACGACGTCATCACCTACAGTTATCTCGACCCGGCCAGCCGCTCTTCCAGTTACTACCCCGGCGCCAACGCGGTCCCCGTCACACCGGGCTACGTCAACACCACGCAGGGGGCGTTTTTCGTCGTGGCCAAGACCAGTTCCGGGAACACGCCGGTTCCGCAATCGGTCACCATCCTGGGTGGCTTTGCGGCAGCCAGCGGCCCGTATGTCAGGCCCTACATCCCCGCCGGCAGTTCGCAGCAGGTGCTGGCTCTGTACTTCGGCATGCCGCCGTTTGCGGGAGCCGGCCCGCGGCACATGGTTTTCAATCTCGGCAGCGATATGTACGTGCTGCCGGATGCCATCACCCTGGTCGGGAAGGGCGCGCCAGTGGTTAGCTCGGTGGCGCCGAATCCCGATGGCAGCGTCGCCATAACGGGCAGTGGTTTCGGCCTCGACAGCCGCGTTTTCTTCGATGGCATACAAGCCACTACACTAACGCCGTTCAGCGGCACCGACGCGCAGGGCACCATCGCCGTGACGCCGCCAACGGGCTCCAGCGGCCAGGTATCCAACATCACTGTGTTTAATAGCGACGGGCAAAACTCGACGTTTCTTCAATCGCAGAACCCACCCACCTACGTTTATCCCGTGACCGGAACGCCGCAGGCCGCCTTGGACAAAACTGCTTTGCCGGCGGGCGTTTCCTCGATGGTGGATATCACCGCGCAGAATGCCGGCTTCGTGGATGGCCAGGTGACCGTCGGATTCGGAACCGGCGATATCACCGTGAACCGCCTTTGGGTGCTGAGCCCGACTCATTTGCAGGCCAACGTGGTGGTGGCGCCCAACGCGGTGCTGGGCGCCTCCGAATTCAGCGTCGTCTCGGGATTCCAGGTGGTTGCGCAGCCGTTCGCGTTTCAGACGCAGGCGGCGAATCCGAGCCTGCCTTCCATGGGGCTCCCCATCGTCAACGCGGTGCCCACTCAGCAAACGCTCTACCCCGGCGCCTTCGCAGCCATCTACGGGTCGAACCTGGCGCTTTCGCCAACCGCCGCTCAAGTGACGTTGAACAACGTGCCCGTGCCGATCGTGTACGCCTCGGCGGCCCAGATCAATTTCGTGATTCCCGCCGGTTTTCCGACGGGCCCAGCCACCCTGAACCTGAATAACGGCTCTGCCAACGCCTTTCCCGTGGTCCTGCAGATCGGCAATCCGCCGCCCACCATCACCGGCGTGACGAACGTGTCGGGCATGCCGTTCGGCGC
The DNA here is from genome assembly GCA_049590695.1 of Bryobacteraceae bacterium. Classification (GTDB taxonomy): domain Bacteria; phylum Acidobacteriota; class Terriglobia; order Bryobacterales; family Bryobacteraceae; genus Fen-178. The sequence goes on along the minus strand of JBAWDI010000572.1, from coordinate 1,830 downwards.
CGGCAACTCCCCCGGCGTGAACGACATTCTGAACGTGCTGGTAACCGGCCTTGACCCGACCGTGCCCGCCAACCCCAGCCGCTTGCAGGTGACAGTCTCCGGTATCTCCATGCCGGTACTCGGAATCGCGCCGGCGTCAAACGGCCAGTTCCAGATTCAGATCATCCTCACGCAGTCGTTCGCGGGCGCCCAGGTGCCGCTGGCGGTTGCGGTGGATGGCTCCAGCAGCGCGCCCTTCGCTATTACCGTGCGATAGTTCAATTCGGTGGCAGCGAAACCCCCAAACCGCGGGGGTTTCGTAGACTGTCACCGAATTGCGGCGATGTGTGATAACGTTGTGGAACCCGGAGATTCCAATGAAAATGAAACTGCTTCTGACTGCACTGCTCTTCGCCGGATTCGCCGCGCCCGCGGGAGACCCGGCGGGGTTTAGCCTCTGGAAGGCGGCGGATTTGAAAGCGTTTGCCACATCGCTGGCCGCCAAGATGGGCCCGTCCAAGACCGCCAGCCAGCGGTTCACGACCGTCGGCAACTATAGCTTCATGGTGGCGCACCGTGAAGGCTCGGGTGCGGTGGAATGCCATCTGACTCAGGCCGATATTTTCGTGATCGAGAGCGGCGAGGCCTCGCTCACCGTGGGTGGCACCCTGGTGGATGGAAAGAACAACTCGCCGACTGAGATGACCGGCACCTCAATCAGCGGCGGAGTGGAGACCAGGCTCGGCGCGGGCGACATTGTCACGATCCCCGCGAAAATGCCCCACCAGATGAAGCTCGAACCAGGCAAAGAGATCACCTACTTCGTGGTGAAAGTCACGCAGTAAGCGATCACGCTGCCTACTTGAGCCAGATGGTAAGATCGGGCGCCACGGCGCTGCCCACGGCCAGCTCCGCCGCCACCGGGCCCGTGGGGATGAAGCCCGCCGGCACACGCGCGTTCACTTGCAGCAATCCCACCGCGCCGGGGGCGCTGCCGGCATACAGGATTTGGGCGGGGAAGCCGGCCACCGTCAGGGTCACCGGCAGCACGGGACTCGGGTAGGGGGCTGTTGCGGCCTGGCCCGATAGGTTGGGGCCGTTGGTGAGCCCTTCACCGGTGGCATAGAAAGTCAGAATCGATCCCAGCGCCGTGGGGTCGGTCGCGGAATTGGGAGAGCCGTCCGGGTTCGCCACCACCGGGAACAGGGCGGGGGCCGCGCTCACCACCGCCAAATCCAGCGAGCCGGAAGGGACTCCCTGGTAGAGCGCCTGCACATGGGTGGTGGTGTTGCCCGCCACCGTGTAAGGCACCTGCACGTTGATCTGGCCGAACTGCGCGTAGAACAAGGGCGCGGGGACGCCATCGAACCGGACTTCGGCGCCGCTCAGCAGGTTGGCGAGGACGCCGCTGGAGTCCAGCGCGCCGGCCACTCCCGACTCGGGGCCGAGGCCCGCGCCGAAAATGACGATGATTTCTCCGGGAGCGACGGGGCCGGGGAGAAGGCTGGCGGCGCTGACGGCGGAAAGAGGCGGCAGGGCCACCAGCCCGGCCGGCGGCGCGTCCTGCGGAACCAGGCGGCGGACGCGGTTGTTGCCGGTGTCGGCAAAGTAGAGGTCGCCCGCGCCATCCAGAAGCAGGCCGCCGGGCGCATCGATCTGCGCGGACGCCGCCAGCCCTCCGTCTCCGGAGAAGCCTGCGGCATTCTGGCCGGCGATGGTGTGGATCACGCCGTCTGGTGTGACCTGGCGAATGCGGTTGTTGCCGGTGTCGGCAATGAAGATGTCGCCGTCGTCGTCCACCACCACGCCGGCCGGAGCGCTGATGCCGGCGGCGGTGGCGGGGCCTTGGTC
>JBAWDI010000571.1:0-10099 GCA_049590695.1 Bryobacteraceae bacterium | reverse complement strand
GCCAATGGACTCGCATCGCACCTCTCGCAACATCCGCCTTGCCAGACATTATCTCATCCGTGGGCGCTGGTCGATATCGGTTGGTTACCTCAGAAGAAGACCTTCCATTCCACATCCTTGCCCGTGGACGATGTGTAGTTCACTGTGAGCAGGTTCCCGTTCGTCTTCATGGTTGGGGCGAGGCCGTCCGACAGTTCCACCCGTTTGGCGGCGAAGCCCTCCGGAACGTAGATGCGCAATTCATACGGATCGCCCGCCACGGCGCGGGAGACGCCGCGCAGCATCCGCTGGCCGCCGTCATAGGCGAGATCCTTGATGTCAAACGCCATCTGCCGGATGTGCCGGCTGGTGGAGATCAGCACCGGATGGTCCTGCTTCTCGACGATGCTGTAAATGTCGCAATCGTACGGGTTCAGCGGACGCGTGACAAAGGTCTTCTTGAAAGTCCCGATGAGTGTCTTGCTCCAGAACTCGTAGACGATGTACTCTTTGTCGGGATCGAGGCGAAGGTCTTTGGCAGCATCCAGCTCGGTGGTGAACTTTGACGCTTGGTCCCGGGTGGCCGGGGTAGTATAAGTCAGCCATTCCATGGGCGTTTTGCTGGTGTAATGGAAAACGGCCAGGACATTCCACTTTCCAAAAAACCGTTCGACCGGCATATTCCAGATCTGGGCTGGCTTGCGAACGAGTAAGTCCACGGGATAGGACACATCCATGGTCGGCGGGCTGATGCGCTTCAAGAGCTCAATCCGGTTCTCGGGGTACGCCTCATTGAAGGCTTCCTCGACGAATAGCGTGCTTCCGGCGAACGCGTGGAAGTTGGCACTGACCTTGGCCTGGCCGTAGTTGAAACTCCCCAGCGATCCATCGACGGGCTGCGACTTGTACACATGGAAACCGTCGCCGTCGTTCCAGAACACTCGGCCATTGTAAAAGGAGCGGATCGACGAACCCAGCAGCGAGTCGGTGAGCCAGTGACGCCAGCCGTCGCCCTCTTCGTAACCGTGATCGGCATCGTCCGAGACCCGGCAGATGTCCACAAGTCCGTAAGAATGATCCACTACATTCATGTTAGAGCGGATTACTCTTCGCGGCGCCTTTTGATCGATCACCTCGCGCCAGGGCGTACCCGCCGCGCGATAAGTCTCAAGTGCGCTCATATAGGGGTCGTACTGCCCGGGCCACTTATCCCACCAGTCCGCAAAATCCATTTCGGCCCGGCCCGTTTCCTTTTCGTGACCGGCTACCCACTGAAAGGCGCGCTCGCGCTCAAGCTTGATAGTCAGAGGATTGGAGAAATCGATGACCCTGGTGGCCATCGTCGGCCCATAGTATCGGCCATGTATCGGGAGATAGCACTCGGCCGGGTAGCGTGTGCGGCCGGGCCCGCCGGTGGTTGGCTGGGTCCCGGGTGCTGTTTGGCGATCTCCCCCAAGACCGTACAATCCCCAACTGCCCTGTTGGCCCGGGCCTCCCAACCCGTAATAGAAATCGGTCAAACCGTTTTCCTTGAAGAACCTCTCCGCATTGGCGGCCGTGCCGCCGGAAAGGTATGAGTGGAATCGGCTATAGTTATTCGCCACCAACTCGCGGTCGTCGAGATCGATCGGCCGCCGCTCGTTGAGTCGTATGTCATAGGCGATCGCGATCAGGTCCGCCTGGTGAGCCATCGCGCGGAGCGCGTCGGTATTAAAGTCGATGAGCAGCTTTTCTCCGGCGAAACTCTTTCCCGGAGGCATGGTGACTTTGTAGCTGCAATACCCCCGGACTTTCATCCGGTCGGAAGCGTTGCCTTGCCAGCCCGACGCCACCTCAAACCTCGATGCCCCTTTCGTGACCGTCACATGTCCCAATAAGAGGCTGTTGCCTGTGTCCATGTCTCTGACTACATGATTCACTTCGTACATTCGGGGCGTGATGAAACTGATCACCTCAGCCAGGTCGTAATACTCGCGATTGCGGGAGGCCGTTCCCAGACTGATCCACCTGTCGGTGGAGCCTCCCAAGCGCGCATCGTCCGACACGAAGTAGTCCATGTCCACCACGTCGACAGCTTTGGTGGTCGAGTTCGAACGGCCCAGGCTGACCAGGATGTCGTTGTTGTTCCTGCTGGCGGAGACCTGGTACTCGAAGTCCAGTTGTCCCGGCTTTGTCCCGCGCAGCGTCACGGTGACGAACGATCCGAACTTGTTGGAGTCGTTGTTGTTGACGGAAGATGTCACACTCCAGCCCGAGGGGTCGTCACCCGGAAGAAAGTGGACATCGTTCAGCCGCATACCGCTGCCTTTGACCTGTGCGGACCAGCGGCACGCGGCTGCATCGACAGTGAGGGCCAGATTCCGGGTCTCGACTCTGATGGGCGTTTCCGCCGCGTTCAGCCGAAGGCACAGCGCCAGAACCAGACAAATGCCACTCGCGCCTCTCATGTAGCCTCCTTGGTGGGGCATGCTTTAGCTTGCCCTGTTCCTCAACGCCTCGGGCCGGGCCGCCCGGCCCCCAACACCGGCCCTTGTAGGGGCGAGGGGGTACCCTCTGGGTCCCTCGCCCCGCGACCAAAAAAGAAACCACGTAGTCGCGGCACTAGTGCCGCTAGAAGTACACCTTCCACTCCACATCCTTGCCCGTGGACGCCGTCCAATCCACCGTCAGCAAATTCCCATTCGTCTTCATGCTTCCCGCGAGCCCTTCGGACAACTCCACGCGCTTCCCGCTAAACCCCTCCGGAACGTAGATGCGCAACTGATACGGATCGCCGGCCACCGCGCGCGAGACGCCTCGCAGCATCCGCTGGCCGCCATCGTAGGCGAGGTCCTTGATGTCGAACGCCATCTGCCGGACATGCCGGCTGGTCGAGATCAGCACCGGACGGTCCAGCTTCTCGACAATGCTATATATGTCGCAGTCATAGGGACTCAGTGGACGCGTGACAAACTTCCCCTGGAACGTCCCGATGAGCTGCTTGCTCCAGAACTCATAGGCGATGTACTCTTTGTTCGGGTCGAGGCGGAGGTCCTTCGCCGCGTCTAACGTCGCCGTGAACTTGCGGTCGGACTTGCCGGTGAAATTGAAAACCGCCAGGACGGACCATTTCCCAAATGGCCGTTCGACGGGCATGTTCCAGATGCGGGCCGGTTTGCGGACGAATAAGTCCACGGGATAGGCCGTGTCCATGGTCGGGGGGCTGATACGTTTCAGCAACTCGATCCGGTCGGGGGGGTACGGCACATTGAAGGCTTCCGAGACGAAAAGCGTGTTTCCGGCGATGGCGTGGAAATTCGCATCCACCTTGGCCTCCTGGGCGGTAAACTCCTTTCCATCGGAGGCATTGTACTTGTAGATATGGAAACCGTCGGCGTCGTTCCAGAAGACGCGGCCGTTGTAAAAGAACCGGTTGGCCGAGCCTAGCACCGTTTCCGTGAACAGGCCTGTAAATTCCGTTTGCGCCAGGGTCGAGTCTCCCGTCTCGTAGCCGTGATCGGCATCCTCCGAAATCCGGCAGATGTCGACAATTCCGTAGGAATGATCGACCGGCTGCATGTTGGAGCGGATGACCATTCGCGGGGCCATCTGGTCGATTGCCTCGCGCCACGGGAGGCCGGCCGCGCGATAAGTCTCAAGCGCGCTCATAAAGGGATCGTACTGGCCGGGCCACTTGTCCCACCAATCCGCGAAATCCATCTCCGCGCGGCCGGTACTCTTCTCCTGCCCTTTCACCCACTGGAGAATCCTCTCGCGCTCCAGCTTCACGGTCAGAGGATTGGAGAAATCTATCACCCTTTCGCCGTCGTATTTTACGGTGTGGATCGGAAGATAGCATTCGGCCGGAAAATTGACCCGGGAGGGGCGTCCCTGCGTGCCTCCGCCCATGCCATATATTCCGAAGCTTCCCTGCGGGCCGGGCCCTCCCATCCCCCAGTAGAAATCCACCAGGCCATTATCCTCGAAGAACTTCTTCGCATTGGCGTTGTTGCCGCCCGACATCCATCCGTGGAACCGGCTGTAGTCGTTGGCTACCCATTCCCGGTCGTCCAGGTTGATCGGCCGCCGCTGCTTAAGACGGATGTCGTGCGCAATGGCGATCAGGTCCGCCTGATGCTGCATGGCGCTGAGCGCGTCCTGGTTGAAGTCGATGAGGAGCTTCTCTCCGGCGAAGCTTTTTCCCGGAGGCACTGTGACTTTGTAGCTGCAATATCCCCGAACCTGCATCCGGTCGGGAACTCTCCCGGTCCAGCCGGACCTGACATCGAACCTCGACGCTCCCTTGAGGGTCGTCACATGTCCCAGCAAAAGGCTGTTGCCCGTGTCACTGTCTCTGACCACATGATTCACCGCGTATGTCTTAGGCGTGATCAAGTTAATCACCGGCCAGAGCTCGTAGTAATCGCGATTGCGGGATTGAGTGCCGAGGGCGATCCACTTATCGCTGGTTCCTCCCAGCCTCGCATCGCGCGACACAAAGTAATCCATGTCGTCGACGTCAACCGCCTTGCCGGTGTTATTCGAACGGCCGAGGCTGACAAGAATGTCGTTCCCGGTCTTGCTGGCGGAGATCTGGTACTCGAAATCGAGATGTCCCAGCCTTTTTCCGCGCAGCGTCACCGTGACGAATGATCCGAGGCTGTTGGAATCGTTGTTGTTGACGGAAGAAGCTACCTTCCAACCGGAAGGGTCGTCACCGGGCAGAAAGTAGACGTCGTTCAGCCGCATGGGTGTTGCTTTGACTTCCGCCGACCAGCGGCAGGCGGCTGCATCGACCGTGACGATCAAATTCTTGGTATCGATTTTGATCGGTGTCGCCGCGTTTGCCGGCAGGGATAGCAGAAGACTTATGGCGACAAACAAACCAACGGTGCGAAGGTTAGTCTTGGTATGCATGATTCCCTTTCATGTGGGGCAGGTTTTTAACCTGCGGCGGGTTGGTAACCCGCCCGAATCGCCTGTAGACAGGCCGGCCAGCGCCGGTTGAAAACCGGCGCGCAGGATACAATCCTGCCCCACAATGGCTTCCCTTTCTATTCGTAGCGGTAGACTGTGACGCGCAACACCGTATTGGGGCGCAGCGACAGAATCTCGCCCTGTCCGGTATCGTCGCCGCCCAACTGCCGGACTACCCGCCATTTGCGGTCCACGAACTTGCCTTCCTGCACGTCGCCGAGCCCCACGATCCGCGGCCCTGGGGTGTTCGCGGTGAAGCCGATTCGCAATCCCCCGGCCCCGGCGCCGAAATAGAATTCACCCGGCCCCGCCGCAATCAGGATCGCTGCCGCCTGCACCGCCGGCGCGGCTCCCGGCGGACGCTGCTGGCCCGCCGTGGCTGGCTGCGGCGCGATGGGTACTCGGCCCGCGCCGATATACATAAGGTTCAGCGTGTAGTCGCCTAACTTGACGTTCAGCGGAGCATCGCCCTGGTTCATGCGAACCGCGGTGATGGTCCCTTTGCCTTGCTGCGCCGCAATCTCCGGAGCCAATTGCGAGATGACGCGATAGGCGGCGGCCAGCTCCGTCTCCGGCCCCACCGAGCGTTCGATGCCAAATGGCGAGAACGCAATGGCGTTGTACTTCCCGAAGGCCGACATGACATTGGCCGCGTTGGCGCTGGTCTCGGGAATAAACAACGGGTTTCCGTTGCGCGTGAACCGCTCGCATACGTCGTCGAAGTACTCGAGGTAGAGGTCCGGCGCCAGCACGTCAACCGCGGGCGCTCCGGCTCGCCAGATATCATGCACCTGGGGCACCGGTCCGCCGCTCGGATAGCTGCCGGGCCAGGCATGGTTCGGCTGCTGCAGCCACGCGTTCACGTACATGGGAATGTTGTATTCCGCCTTGCCCTCCTCAACCACCTTGCCTACGAACCGGGCGTAGTTCCAGGCCATGAAGATCTCGTCCACCGGCCAGTGCAACTGCCGCCAGGACCTGTCGTGCTCCTCGGGGCTCATCGGCGGGCTGGTGGTCTGAATCGGCATATCGACGCTGTCGGGTTTGCCGGGGCCGAAAACCTCTTCCCACGTGCCGGAGGTCTTGGAACCGTTGGCGGCCCACACCTCCCGCAACTCCGGGATGAGCGTATCCTTGTGCTGCTGAAGGTAACTCATTAGCTCGCGCGGCACGGGTCCGGCAAAGGCCCGGTTGGCGGGCGCGGACCGGTCGCGCGAGTCGCGCAGGACGCCCACTTCGTTCTCCACCTGCATCATGACCACGGTGTGCCGCTGGCCATCCACCTCCTTGATGTGCCGCATCAAGGCCCGGTAGGCCCGCGCATCGGCGTCCCGCGTGGCGTCGCCGAGCGCGCTGAGTAACTCGAGGGTCTTTCCGCCTTTGATCTGAATTCGCGGGAAGCGCTTATAGTCCTGCTTGACCCAGTAAGGAACGTAGCTGGACAGGCCGTTCTTCCAACTCCCAAACCACAGAAACACCAGCTTCAAGTTATTGCGCCGGGCCTCTTGGATGAGACCATTCACCAGGCCAAATTCGTAGTGGCCCTCTGTAGGTTCCATCTGCGCCCAATGCACGGCCGCCAGCACGCAGTTGAGATTGCCCGCAACCAGCTTGGACCATATCGGCTGCATATTCTCCAGGCTGGTGGCGGTGTTATTCCCCAGTTCTCCGGTGACGGCCAGAAACGGGGCGCCATCCACAATCAACTGCGTGGCGGTCCCTTGCTTTTGTAAGTGCGGGATGCCCGAGGCGGTCTGTCCGTAACACGGGACCGCGATCCACGCCGCGCATGCCAGCGCGAACCCGAATTGAATTCTCAGTTTCATTGTTCCTTCACCTCAATGGTCTTTTCGAGCCGCGTGTCGGCGGATGACGCGCCCAACATGATACTGACTCTGCCAGGCTCCACCACAAAGCTCTGCTTGCCCGCATCCCAGTAAGTCAGATCGGTCCCTTTCAACGGCAGCCGGACGGTCCGCGTCTCGTTCGGCCGGAGCGTGATGCGCTCGAATCCGCGCAGCTCCTTGATGGGCCGCGCCACCGCGGAATCGATGTGCTTGACGTACAGTTGCACCACCTCATCGCCGGCGCGGGTCCCGGTGTTCTTGACGTCCACGCTGACAGTCGCTTCGCCCGCGGCGGTCACCGAATCGGCCGAAGTGCGCAGGTTGGAATACTCGAACGTGGTGTAACTCAGGCCGAATCCGAAAGGATACTGCGGCTGCCCTTTGAAATACATGTAAGTGCGGCCCTGGCGGATGTCATAGTCCATCATGGGCGGCAAATCGTCCAGCGACTTGACCCACGTGGCCACCAGCCGGCCGCCTGGGTTGTAATCGCCGAACAGCACGTCCGCCAGGGCGTTGCCTTCCTCCTGGCTGGAGTGCGCCATGTGGAGAATCGCCGGAGCGGTCTGTTGAACCGCGCTCATGGCGTACGGAAAGCTGGAAATCAGCACCACGATGGTCTTGGGATTGGCCCGCTTCACACTTTGGACCAGTTGCGTCTGCGCTTGCTCCAGTTCGATGGCCTTCCGGTCCACGGCCTCCTTGCCTTCGCTGGGCGGGCATCCCCGGCCGAACCCCCCGTTGCAGGTTGGGTTGTTCCCCACGAAGACAATGGCTACGTCGGATTCCGCCGCCAGGTTGGCCGCGTCGCTGTTGTTGCTATTATCCGCTATGTACCGCACGTGTACGCCAGGCCCAACTTTGTTCCGGATGCCCTCGAGCGGCGTCACCGTGTAAGGCGGTATTCCCGCGTACCAGTCGATGAACACGTCGTTAGCCGCCGGCCCGATCACCGCGATCGATTTTACCTTGGCCTTATCCAGCGGCAGCAGACCGTCGCTGTTCTTGAGCAGGACGATGGATTCCTCAGTGACTTTTCGGGCCAGCGCCTTATTCTTTTCGCCATACCATGGTTCCTCGGTCCCCGCGATGTTGCTGTAGGGCACCATCTCGGGTGGATCGAACTCACCCAGCCGCATACGCATCCGTATATTGCCCCGGATGTTGCGTTCGATGTCGGCTTCCGTGAGTAGCTTCTTTTCCAGGGCGTCCCTTAGCGGCGCGGCATATTGATCGAGAAACACCGTAATGCCCGCTTTGACGCACCCGGCGACCGCGGCCGTGGGATCTTCATAATAGTGGAACTGCCGCGTGAGGTTGGGAAGCGAGCCGGCATCCGTGCACACCATTCCGTCGAATTTCCATTCCTTTTCCACGATGTCCCGGATGAACGGAGACACCGTGTCGGGAATCTTGTTGACCGCGTTGTACGATGCCATGAACGATTGCGCATTCCCTTCCTCGATGCCCATCTGGAACGGAACCAGGTAGTATTCGCGAAGGTTCCGCTCGTCGAAATCGGAGGAGGAGCGCGTCCGGCCATCCTCATTGCTGTTGGCCAGGAAGTGCTTCATGGTCGAGGCCGACAGCAGGTACTTGGGGTTGTCGCCTTGCAGCCCCTTGATGAGACCAACGGACATTTTCCCGACGAAATACGGATCTTCGCCGAACGACTCCTCGGTTCGGCCCCAGCGCGGGTCCCTGGCTAGGTCCACGTTAGGCGCCCGTATGGCGAGGCCCACGCGGGCGCCATCGTACTTCTTGAAATAGACCCGGGCCTCATACCCCTCGACGGCCCCAACCTGGCGCAGAATCTCGGGATCCCAGGTTTCCCCCAGGCCCACCGACTGCGGGAACGTGGTGGCCGTGACGCCGCCGCCGCGCACCCAGCCCAAACCGTGCAGCCCCTCGGTAAAGTTGGTGAAGGCCTTGATTCCCAGCCGCGGGATGGCCGGCTGGCCTTGCGCCAGCATCCCGATCTTCTCATCCAGGGTCAGCCGTGAGACCAGATCGTCCACTCTCCGCTCGAGCGGCAGGGTGGGATCGCGGAATGGCTCGGCGGCGGCCAACGCCTGCGCCATGCCGGCGGCTAAGAGAAGCGGGAGAACGACAGCCAGTGGTTGCGGTCTCATAAAAAGCTCCTTGAGATACGAATATCGCATACTACGCGGCCCGCCGCGCCCCGCCACGGGCCAGCCTATAATGGGAACTGCACCCGAGGAGGGGGAACCATGAAGTATTACAGCGGCCAAGACATGGCCCGATCGTTTCGCACCGTGCGCAACAACACCATCAGAGTTGCCGAAGATATTCCCGAAGAACAGTACGGCTTCCGGGCGGCGCCGGAGACCAACAGCGTCGCCGAGACGCTGGCTCACATCGCCGCCGCACCGCGCTGGGCCAAAAGCATGCACACCCAGCGCATCACGCACCCCGATTTCGCAACCTTCCGGGCCGGTCACGAAGAAGTCATGCAGTACCAGGCCACCCTGACCACCAAGGCGCGGATACTGGAGGCGTTGCGCGCCGGCGGCGAGGAGTTTGCTTCCTGGCTCGCGACGCTCAGCGACGAGACCCTGGCCGAGCGCGTGTACTTTCCCGAGGGCGCCCAGCCGCCCAGCAAGACGCGTTTCGAGATGCTGCTATCGCCCAAGGAACACGAGATGCACCATCGCGCCCAACTGATGCTGGTGGAGCGCCTGTTGGGCATCGTTCCCCACCTGACCAGGGAGCAGCAGGCCAGAATGGCCGCCATGGCACAAAAGGCGGCCAGCGCACAGGGCGCCTGAGTCCCGCCTGCTGACTTGCCGCTGATGTCGTAACACCAAAGCGAGTCGAGTTCACGGATCTAGAGCCGCCCGTTGGCGGCCACCGGGCAGGTCCATGCCTTCTCCATCGCGGCCGGGCCCTGGTAGGCTCATCCGCGAGCGGCAAGAAGCCCTTGAGCCGGTCACGCAGCAGTTGTCCTGGGAAATGCTGGAACCTTGACACCGCGCCGCGCGTGCTGCTCGTGCACTGTTGACCACCGGTGCCGATGATGGCCACCGGGTGTATCCTTGAATGGGAATCGTATATGTACTCCAGAAAAATCAAGACCGCCGTTTGCCTTGCGGCCGTCATGTTGTTTGCCGCCTCCGCGGCGTTTGCGCAAATGGGCCGCACTTGGCCATCCGAGAAGAAGATCGTTCCAGACCCCGTCACGGGTCTTCCGCTCACATTTCTGACCAGCACGGATGGCGGCTACAGCCAATCCAAGATCTATCAGACGCATCGGCAGTGGACCGTCGATGGCAAGTGGCTCATCTTCCGGGGAGTGC
>JBAWDI010000570.1:0-2236 GCA_049590695.1 Bryobacteraceae bacterium | reverse complement strand
GTCGCCCATCTTGCAGACCATCATCGGGCCGGGCGAGGAGCACACCAACCTGGTCGGCATCCCCACCGAGGTCAGCATCCTGCGCGCGGTGGAGAACGCCATGCCGGGCCTGCTGCGCGGCGTTTACTCGCACCCCTCCGGCGGCGGAAAATTCCTCGCGATTCTCGAAATCGGCAAGCGCTCGGCCGGCGACGAAGGCCGCCAGCGGCAGGCGGCGCTGACGGCGTTCGCGGCCTTTCCCGATCTGAAGCATGTCATCCTGGTGGATGAGGACGTGAACATCTTCGACAGCAACGACGTGTTGTGGGCCATGACCGTTCGCTACCAGGGCGACGTGGACACGGTCTTCATACCCGGCGTGCGCGGCGCAGCCCTCGACCCTTCGCGGCCGCCGGACGGGACAACCTGCAAGACCATCTTCGACTGCACCGTGCCGTTCCACATGAAGGAGCGGTTCCGGCGCGCGGAGTTCATGGACGTGGATCCGCCGTCCGATGTGCGCTTATGACTGTGGGGCAGGATGGCATCCTGCGCGGCGGTTGGCAACCGCCGCCGGCCTGCCAAGGCCGGGCCCAGGGGGCACCCCAAATCGGCCGCAGATTGGAAATCTGCCCCACAACGTGACCAAAATGGACACGAATCTACCCAGCCGCCGCCGCATTCGCATCCGCCTCCGCGGCATCGTTCAGGGAGTCGGGTTCCGGCCGTTCGTTCATAACCTCGCGCTCGAACTCAACCTGGCGGGCTACGTCCTGAACTCTTCGGCCGGCCTGGTTGCCGAAGTGGAAGGCGATCCGGCCAGCCTGGACGCTTTCGTCAAGGCCCTGCGGGAAGATCCGCCGCCCCTTGCCTGGATTCAGGAGATGGAGATTCTGGAACTGGAGGCCATGGGCGACACCGCCTTCGCCATCCGCGAGAGCGTGGCTGAAACCGGCGAGTTCGCGCTGGTTTCGCCCGACGTGGCCACCTGCGACGATTGCTTCCGCGATTTCACCGCGGCCGCCAACCGCCGGTTCGGCTACGCGTTCACCAATTGCACTAACTGCGGCCCGCGCTACACCATCATCCGCGATATTCCCTATGATCGCCCCAACACCACGATGGCGGCCTTCCACATGTGCGCGGCCTGCCAGGCGGAGTACGACGATCCGCGCGACCGGCGCTTTCATGCCCAGCCCAACGCCTGCCCCGAGTGCGGACCGGCGCTTTCGGCGGGCATCGAAGAGGCGCGCCGCAGGCTGGCGGCGGGCGAGATCCTCGCCATCAAGGGTCTGGGCGGATTCCACCTGGCCTGCGATGCCCGCAACCCCGCGGCCGTTGGCCGTCTGCGCGAACGCAAGCGGCGCAGCGACAAGCCATTCGCATTGATGGCGCGCGATCTGACGGCGGTGGAAGCCATCTGCGAGGTCTCGGACGCCGACCGCCGCGCACTGATCGGCCCAGGTTGTCCGATCGTCATTCTTCGCGGGAAGGCCAGCGATCTACCCAGAGAAATCGCTCCCGGCAACCGCACTCTCGGGGTCATGCTGCCCTATGCGCCGCTACATCACCTGCTGTTTGTCGACGCGCCCTATTCCCTTCTGGTGATGACCAGCGGCAACCTCAGCGAGGAACCCATCGTGGTGTCGAACGCGGAAGCTCGGCTTCGGCTCGCCAGCGTGGCCGACTGGTTCCTGACCCACGACCGCGACATCTACATGCGCACGGACGACTCCGTGGTGCGCACCTTCGAAGGCACCGAGCGCGTGATGCGCCGCTCGCGCGGCTTCGCGCCTCAGACCATGGACCTGGGACGCCGCGTCCCCGAATTGCTGGCTTGCGGCGCGGAGCTGAAGAACACCTTCTGCCTCACCAAGGGACAGCATGCCATCCTGAGCCAGCACATCGGCGATCTCGAAAACTACGAAACCCTGGTTTTCTTTGAGGAAACGCTCGCCAATCTAAAGAAGCTCTTTAAGGTAGAGCCGCGCGCCGCGGCCTACGACCTTCATCCGAACTATCTCAGCACGAAGTACGCGCTGGGGATGGGCGGGCTGCCGAAATTCGGCGTGCAGCATCATCACGCGCACATCGCCGCCTGCATGGCCGAGAATGGCCTCGCGGGCGTTGTGATCGGAGTGGCGTTCGACGGCACGGGATACGGCACGGATGGCGCCATCTGGGGCGGCGAATTCCTGGTGGCGCGCTATGGGGGCTGCGAGCGGCGCGGCCACTTGCGCTACGTGCCACTGGCCGG
>JBAWDI010000569.1:0-7656 GCA_049590695.1 Bryobacteraceae bacterium | reverse complement strand
GCCCCAAACAGGTCCAAGTCTCGCGCGTAGGGGTGCGCCGGGTCCAGGTACCGGTCGCCCGGCTCCCCGGTCCCGGCCCATTTGCCATCCAGTCGCGCCAGCGCTCTTTCAAAGAACCGTTGCGCGCGCCGCCGCCGCTCCAATATGCGCAGAAGCCGGTCATGGATCGCCACCAGTACGGCGAAGACGGCTATCGGGAGGGTGATCCAGATGATCGAGAGATGCCCGGCCAGTGCCAGCCACACCACCGCCGCCGCGGCGATGACGGCCGCCAGCCGGCCATACCCGAGAGCCCGGTGCCGCCGCTCGCGCAACGCGATATCGGCGCGCCGCTCCTCCAAGAGCCGGCAGTAAACGAGGCGTGGATCGGAAGGCATCGGCCTCCCCATTGTCTCTCGGAATCGAGCCCGGAGTCGCGCCGCGCTATGATGTAGCTGCAATTACTGGAACCAAGATCAGATTTTACTTAAACCCCGCTTCGGATTTGCCTTAGAACTAAAGCGTCTATTTCTTAGGACTAAAACCAGCCTTTTAGGACCCTTCGGTCTATTGGTTTTCACACCCTTCTTTGCGATCATCAGTCAGGAAACAAACACATGACTTCACCATCTTGCAGTTTCATGAAGCGTTTGATCGTATTGAGCATTTGCCTCTGCGGTCTTTTGGCCTTCAGCACCACGCTCAGCGCCAACACCACATTCGTCGTTGGGCAAGACAACCTCGGCAACTACACACCGAACAATGGGTCGGGCACGAACGAAGGGGTAAGTGCGCCCGTCGGACCTTACGCCGGCGTGCTGACCATTAATGGCGTCCAACAGCCGAACTATTTGTACTTCTGCCTCACTGGCAACCAGTCTCTGAACTCTACCGAAACCGGCACCGAGGCCAACGTACCTATGTCGACGCTGGCGACGACGCAGCAATTGGAAGAGGCGGCTTTCCTGGCGTCCTTGACGTTGACCGACGCTGCCCTGGACCATATCACTTTGACGTCTACTAATGGCTCGACTATAAACTTTACCGCGAACGGATCCACGACCACCGGGCAATTTATAAGTTCGGTCTTAGGTCCCATCCAGGATGCCATCTGGTATGTCATGGGTACGTTGCCGTCCGGGGATACTCCTACCACAATTCTTAAGGACCCCGCGATCTCCAGCCTCGTGACACTGGCGCAAAACAGCTACATGAATTACACTTACAGCAACGTCCAGGTCTTTACCCCGAATAATTACCCGAATTGTGGCTCTGGTCAGGCCTTCATTTCGGTGAACACGCTGCCGTCCGTTCCAGAGCCTGGAACCATGGTTCTTTTCGGGGCCGGTGCTCTGCTGATGGGTTTGGGCTGCGCCCGCCGGCGGCTGGCGAAGCGGCCACGCTGAACGGGCTGGCCGCTGCTTTAGGCTGAACGATGGAGGAGTAGTGTCGGCGCCGTGCGTATCGGTACGCACGGCGTCGTTCTTTTTGGTGGAGGCTTTCCAGAGTTGTCCATTTTTATGACGCGCACCCGCTCTGCTTCCTGGCCCGTTGGGCAGCCGCGTCTCCGCATGTTATAGTGGTCGCATGCCCAGCGGTTATGTTCCCATCTTCATCTTTCTGGTCATTGCGATTCTCTTTCCCGTGGTGCTGATTGTGGCCGCCAGGCTGATACGCCCTTCGGCCCCGTTCCGCACTAAGCTGGAGGCGTACGAATGCGGCATCCAGGCCGCTTCCGATTCGCGCGGACGCTACACGGTGCGCTTTTTCATCATTGCCATCCTCTTTGTAATCTTCGACGTGGAAACCATCTTCCTGTTCCCCTGGGCGGTCCGCTACCGTACCTTGGGTTGGTTTGGAGTGGCCGAGGTCGCGGTCTTCCTGGCCATCCTGATCGTGGGGTACATCTGGGCTTACAAGAAAGGGGCTCTGGAGTGGGTCTGATGGTTCGCCGTTTCCTGCGCGCCGCGTTGGTCCCTCTGGGCTTCGCGGCGCTCCTCAATGCCGCGCCGATGCTGCGCCTGGTGAACACCGCCGTGGTCCCCGTCCCTATGCCCGTCGGTGCCAACGGAGGCACGCAAATCGTGGAGGCCTACAACGCCGGGGATGGCTCGCTTTCGCTGGCGGGCAATCCCACGTCTTCCGTTTCGTGGATTGCTACATCCTACGGGCCTTCGCGCGCCTGCACCACTACTACGGCCAGCGCCACGTGCATTCCTCTCCAGTTGACGCTGAACACATCCACGCTGGCGGCCGGCACGTATACCGCCAGCGTGACAGTGAACGGCGCCGCCAACGTGGTCGACGCTCCCCAGACCATCACCGTGACGGTGCGCATCGGCGCGTTGACTATGTATGTCGCGCCCGGATCGTCGAGCGATGTTTCGTTCTCCACCCATAGCCCGCTAAACGGGAGCGCCAGCACGCAAGACGGCAACCGCTGGCTCAGCCTGGCGCAGGATGGCTCGGGCACTTTCAAATTCACATTTCCGTACAAAATACACATGGCGCCGCCGGCCGGTATGGCGCAGGGCACGTACAATGGATCGCTGGTCACCAGCGGTTCCAGCTTCCCGCCGGATAATCAGACTATTCCGGTCGCCATGCACGTCACCACCCAGCCGATTGCGCAACCGTATCCGGCCCAGGTTACGGAGCGTCTGGCTCAGGGCGCCGCGCCGCTCGCCATGCAGATTTCGCTCAACAACCCGGGGCAGGGAAGCATCGTGTTTGGAGCCGTGAGCTCCACTACCACCGATGGCGGCAAGTGGCTGACCGCTTCGGCCAGTTCCGGCGGCTGGGCCGCTATCACGCTCGACCCCGGCACTCTGGCGCCAGGCTTTTACACCGGCTCGGTTTCCATCGCTTCCAACGCCGTCAATGGGACGGTCACTGTCCCCGTCAATTTCCAGGTGGCCGCCAAGGGCGCGCCAACCGCCAACTATTTGGGCGTGGTGGACAATGCCATTTTCGGCGTCGACGGAGGCGCCGTGGCGCCCGGCGATATCGTGGACGTGTTTGGCGAGCAGTTCTGGTTTGCCAGCAACATCGCTTTCAGCCCCGGGGTGCCCCTGGCCACGCAAATCACCAATTCCGGTTCCACTTCCTCGGTGCTGGTCAACGGACTCGCCGCGCCGCTGTTCTTCACCAGCTACTACCAGATTGCGTTCCAGGTCCCCCTGGAGACTGCCGTGGGAACGGCGCAGGTGCAAGTCCAGCGCGACGGGCTTTCCGGCAATACCGTGTCGGTGCAGGTGGCGGCCCGGGCACCGCGGTTGCTGCTGGCCGGCGGGAGCAGTTACGGAGCGATTCAGAACGCCAAGGACCTGAGCTATCCAGCGCCGGTGGGGTACTTTGGGCCCGGAGCAGTATCGCATCCCGCCCAAGTGGGCGACGTCTTGACTATTTACGCGATTGGCTTGGGACCCACGAATCCGGCGGTGGGGACCAACGTGCCGGCGCCTGGTTCGGAACCGCTGGCGCGGCTCAGCGTCACCCCCGTGGTCAACTTCGGCAGCGATATTTTTGGAACCATCTCGGCCACGCCTTCTTACGCCGGTCTGAGCCCGGGCTCCGTCGGCCTGTACCAGGTCAACGTCGCGATACCGGCGGGTGTGCTCAGCGGCAATGTCAACCTGACACTGTCTTTCCCCGACAGCACCAGCAACACCGTCCAGATCGCGGTTCAGTAGGGGCCAGGCATGCCTGGCCCCTACAAATCGCCGCCCACGCCATGGCCGCAGGTGTATTTGTGCGTAGGCCTGACCACCATGGCGGCACTGCTGCTGGAGCTGGCGCTGACGCGCATTTTCTCGGTGGTCTTCTACTATCATTTTGCGTTTCTGGCGATCTCCATCGCGCTGTTCGGCCTGGGCGCGGGCGGCGTCTTCTCTTACGTGGTGGCCGGCTGGAAGGCCCCGCTATTCGCCCGTCTGGGCCGTCTCAGCGCCATCAACAGCTTCTTCGTGCTTCTGGCGCTGGGGGTGATTCTGGCGCAGAAGAATAACCCCTCGAATTGGGATCTCGCCCTGATTTACTTCACCACTGCGTTGCCGTTTTTCCTCTCTGGGATTGTCGTCTCGCTGGCCATCTCCGAGACCATTGAGCGCGTCAACCGGGTTTACTTTTGCGACCTGCTAGGCGCCGCCGGCGGGTGCCTGCTGCTGGTTCCCCTGCTCAACCAGTTCGGAGGTCCGAGCACGGTGGTCTGCGCGGCCATCACGTTCGCCGCCGCGGGGGCCATCTGGTACAGCATGGCCGGGTCGGTGAAAGGCCGCGCCGGCTCGGTGGCGCTGGCCCTGGCTCTAGTCGTCTTCCTCACCTACAACCAGCACCACCCGGTGCTTGACATCAGCCATGCCAAGGGGCAGACGTTGGCCCACGAGTGGTTCGTCAAGTGGAACAACTTTTCGCGCGTGGCTATTGTGCACAACGCCGATGACGGCAGGGACACCATCTTCATCGATGCCGACGCCTCCACCGCCATCGCCGATTTCGATTTCGACCACCTCACGCCGCGCGACCGCCGCGACCTGCTCGAACAAGGCCCCAGCCTTCCCTATGCCGTCCGGCCGGGCGCCAAGACTCTGATTATCGGACCCGGCGGCGGCTGGGACGTGGCGCGCGCGCTGGCTTCCGGCAGCCACGATATCACCGGAGTCGAGATCAATCCCATCATTGCCACCACCATCATGCGCCAGCGCTTCCCCGGGCTCAGCCGCGGTCTCTACCTGCGCCCCGATGTCCACATTTTTGTCGAGGACGGCCGCAGCTTCGTGCGCCGCACCACCGATAAGTACCAGGTGTTGCAGGCCACCCTGGTGGATACCTGGGCGGCCACGGCGGCCGGCGCCTTCGCGCTTTCCGAGAATAATCTCTACACCACCGACGCTTTTCGCGATTACCTCTCGCACCTCACCGCCGACGGCATGGTGGCCGTGACGCGCTGGGGCCTCGACCCGCCGCGCGAATCCCTGCGCCTGGTCTCGCTGGCCATGGAAGCGCTCCGCCAACTGGGCGAAGCCGGCGCCTGGCGCCATTTCATAATTGGCCGCGAACCCGGCGCCCCGGGCTGGGCGCGCGACACCGTGCTGGTTTCCCGAGAGCCTTTCAACGAGGCCGATATCGGGCGCGCCAGCGCGGTGTTGTCGGCCGGCGGCATGCAGACCCTCTACCTTCCCGGCCGCGAGGTCCGGAACCAGTTCTACGACCTGCTCCACAGTCCCGACCCCGACGAGTACGAGCGCGATTACACTTTCGACATCACCCCCGTCAGCGACAACCGCCCGTTCTTTTTCTACTCGGTGCAGCCGCGCGATTTGTGGACCTTCGTGCGCACCGCCTCCCACGACACCGCAGATTACAAGGTGAACAAAGCCGTGCCGCTCCTGTTCGGCTTGATGGGAGTGAGCCTGCTGGCCACCCTGCTGATCCTGGTGCTGCCGCCGCTGGTCTTGGGCACGCGGCTGCCGCGGCATCGCGGCGTGCGCGGATTTCTGCTCTACTTCCTGTTCATCGGCGCCGGCTACATCCTGATCGAAGTGGGGCTCATCCAGAAATTCGTGCTCTTCTTGGGACATCCGACCTATGCCTTGACGGTGGTGATCTTCTCCATGCTGGTGTCGAGCGGGGTGGGAAGCGCCTTGAGCCGGCGCGTGCTGGGCGACGACGAAGGCCGCCTCATCAAAGCACTGGGTTCGGTGGCGATGCTGGCGGCCCTGCTGGCGCTCGTCGCCTCCTGGCTGCTGGGCGCGCTGGTGTGGCTCCCCATGGCGT
The DNA here is from genome assembly GCA_049590695.1 of Bryobacteraceae bacterium. Lineage (GTDB taxonomy): Bacteria > Acidobacteriota > Terriglobia > Bryobacterales > Bryobacteraceae > Fen-178. The sequence continues at coordinate 1,902 of JBAWDI010000569.1, read as the reverse complement.
TGAAAGTGGTCATCGCGGTGCTGCTGATTGCGCCGCTGGGCCTGGTGATGGGGATGCCATTTCCGACGGGGCTGGCACGGCTGGAGGAGTGGCACCCGCCTTCGGTCCGCTGGGCCTGGTCTTTGAATGCCGCTGCCAGCGTGCTCGGTTCGGTGGGGGCGCTGGTGTGCTCCATCTATCTTGGCTTGATCCAGACGTTGATCATCGGCGGCCTGTTCTACCTGGCCGCCCTGGCCGTGGTTGGCCGGGCGCGGCCCAACGGCGCCACCTCTCCACATCCGGGCACTGCCGGCGTGGTGCTGGCGAAGTAGTCCGCAACTTCAACGGCGGCAAAAGGCGGCATCTGTCCAACTATGGTTCGCTCCACCTGCGGCCTGCTACCGGAAGTTCTCGATCAGCATAAGCTCGGATTCCTCGCGGTCGATTTGCGACCACGCGATGCGGCGGCCGTCGCTGGTCACGGATATGGTCGGTGTGTTGATGTTGACAGGTCTGCGGACGGCTCCAACTTGAACCAGCTTGTGGGTAGCGAGACTGAGCCACATGAGCGGCGTGGCTCCCTCAGGCGAGCGGGCCGCAACATCCAGGTAGTAGATGCCATTTTCGGCCAACGACCAGAGTCCGGATTTGACCTGTTCGAGGACCAGCGTCCCTTCGCCGCCTTCGACCGGCATATTCCACAGCCCGCCCTGGGGCTTGGTGTAGTAGAGGAGCTTGCCATCCGGGGCCTCGTCCGCATCAAAGCCGCCGTCCTGGGTCAACTGCACCGCCGGCCGGAAGGGCGCGGCGGACGGCATCTTCCAGATCTGTCGGGCGCCGGATCGGTCCGAGCGGAAGTAGATCCAGCGGCCGTCGCGCGAGAAGCTGGGCCGCGCGTCGATGGAAGGTTCAGTGGTGAGTTGTTGGGGAGGACCGCCTTCGGATCCCACCATCCAGATGTCGCTGTTGCCCGAGGCCAGCGAATCGAAAACGATCTCGGTTCCATCGGGGGACCAGCGCGGCGATCCGCTGCGCGAACTTTTCAGCGTAGTCAACTGCGCGGGGCCGGAGCCGTCGCTGGCGGCGACCCAGATCTCCGAGTAACCGTCGCGATCCGACGCAAACACAATCCGCTTGCCATCGGGCGAGAACCGTGGGGACATGTCCGCGCGCGTGGAGGCGATAATCGATGCGGGCTGGCCGACGGCTCGGACGCCGCCGTGAGCGTCGGGAGCGATCGCCATCCGCCAGATATTCGAATCGCCCACAAAGCGGGCATAAGCCAAGCGGGCTGGTCCGTTGGGCGGATGCGATATGGCCGGCTCGACGGCTCCGTCCAGCGCCCCCGCCACGGGCTGCTGCTCGGACCTTCCGTCGGCAGCCATGCGCCACATGGAGCCGGATACCCCGGCAGTGCTGTAGAAAAGGATCTCCCGGTTACTGGCCCACACCAAGCCGTTTAGCTGCTGGCTGCGCTTGGTGAGGCGGCGGGCCGGTCCGCCAGCCAGTGGCTGCAGGTAGATGTCCCCCTCCGGCCACTCCCACCGCAAGAACGCGAGGGTCCGGCCGTCCGGAGACACGGCGGGCGCGTAATCTCCACCGGCGGGATCGGCTGGCGGCGAGGTGAGCGGCCGCATTTCACCGGTGCGGAGCGAGAGTTGGAAGATGCTGTGAGGTTCGCCGGCATTCTTAGCGGAACTGACCAGCAGCGACTGGCTGTCGGGCATCCACGCCAATGAGTCCACGGGCACGTCGGTGAGCTTGCGTTCCGGACCTCCGAGCGGAGAGACGGAGTATACGCCGCCCGCGCTGAGGAAAGCGATCTGGCGGCCGTCGGGCGACCACGCAGGGCTGGCTGCGGAATCGGGGCCGGTGGTCAGCCGCAAGGGCGTGCCACCCTCCACCAGCTTGACGTAGATGTCC
>JBAWDI010000568.1:0-4187 GCA_049590695.1 Bryobacteraceae bacterium | reverse complement strand
CCTGCAAATCGGCGCGGGCGCGCGCATTCTCATCCAAGCGGCGTACCAACTCGCGCTCGAGACGGAGGGTGTAGCCGATGGTCAAAAGCGCCAGCACCAGGCCGCCGGCCAGCGCGATTCCAAAGGTGACGACCAAAGACCGGCGCAGGCCGTCGGAGGAAGCGGCCAACTGTTCCTCGGCGCGGCTGAGGCCGCGCTCGTTGACGGCGGCGATGCGGTCCGCAATCTGAAGCATGGCGGTGCGCCGCGGGACCAGCTCATCGTAGAAGAACGAATATCGGAGGCGGTTGCGTTGCTGCGGAGACCATGCCACGGTGCGGTCGAGGACGCCCCAGTAGGCCTCGATTTCACTCTGTAAGGTCTGGAATGGCTCGCGTTCCGCGGTCTCCAGGATGCGCGAGTAGGCCTGGAGCGCGGCGTGAGTTTCGCGCTCCAGGGCGGCGAGGCGCAGGGTCTGCGCTTGTGCGCCGCTGATATCCGGAGACAGGAGAAAATCGCGCACGTACGTGCCGGACAAATAGATCTGCGCGCGGATCTGGTCGAGGGCGCCGAGACGCTGAAGAAAAGCCTGGCGGATGAGGGTCTCCTGGTGACGGACGCGGTCGAGCACCACCAGCGTGCCGATGGCGGCGGCGACGATGAAGACCAGCAAGCCTCCGAAGCCCAGGGAAAGCACGAGCCACGGGGGCTTGCGCCGCGTCCCGCCGGCATTCCGCTCCAGCCCGCCCACGCGGGACCATTCGGGCATCTCGCGTCCTCTCAACCACAGTGTAGTCAATCGGGGGGCGCAAGAGAATCCTGTCCGGACAGGATAGGATTGCCGGCGTGAAAACGGTATGAATCGTAGTGGAGGGATATTGCAGATGAAGAAGACTCGCGAACTGGTAGTAGTTGCCGTGGCGGCGATATCGTTGATCGGCGCCGCGTGCACGAAGAAGACAGCCGTGAAACCGCCGCCGCCGCCGGCTCCCGCCGTTACGGCCCCGAGCACCCCGATGCGGGCCGCCACGCCGATGCGGCAAAACCCCGCGCCAACCCAGACCGCCAACGCGCCAACGCCGCGCTATCCGAATGCGGCGACGCGAGCGCGTATCGACCAGCTTCTGGCCAGGATTGAGGACGCCTATTTCGACTACGACAAGCATACGTTGCGTCCGGATGCGATCAACGCGCTCCAGGCCGACTCCACGGAACTTCGCGACATCCTGAAGGATTATCCGGATTACAAGCTGACCATCGAGGGCCACTGCGACGAGCGCGGCTCGGCCGAATACAACCTGGCGCTGGGCGATGCGCGGGCGAAGACCGCCAAGGACTACCTGGTCCAGGTGGGCATCCCCAGCGACCAGCTTTCGATCATCAGCTACGGCAAGGAGCGGCCGGTATGCCAGGAGCACGATGAGGCCTGCTGGCAGAAGAACCGGCGGATCCACATTGTGGCGATGACGGCATCGCGGTAGTGTAGTGCGGCGCTCGTGGAGCGACCTTTCAGGTTGCCACGCCGGCGTCCGTGCCGACGTTATTCGGGGAATGCCGGTAGGCATACCGGCATGGCAGGCGAAACGCCTGCTCCACAGTGCGGGGGCATGCCCGGCCGCTATCGCGACAGGGCGGCAAGCACGCGATCGGTGGCCGGATCGAGTCCGGACGCCGCGCCACAGAGTTCGTGGCTGGCCGCCCACAGCTCTTTCGCCAGCGAAAGATCGGACTCGGCGGCAGTGTCATACGACCGGCGAGCCGGATGGCGGGCGAGCAACTGGCGCGCCGTGTCCGCCCAGGTTCGAAGAGGCTGGGCCTCCGCGCGCTGGCCGACCTTGGGAAGACACTGCTCCACCGCGCCGAGGATGGCGGCGAGCAGGGCCGCGCTCCGCCGATACCGCTCCGGCGCATCGAGCCCGCGAACGGCGGGATCCAATTCCAGAATCCGATCGCAGAGCGCCAGTTCCCGCTGGGATATTTCATCGGAGGGGTTCCAGCGTAAAGCGCTATGGAAGGCCTCGCGGGCGGAGACGTACCGCTCCTCGGCAAACTCGGCCGCTCCCAGCCCGGAGTATGCTTCCGCGTCGCGATTGTTGGCGCGCACCAGGCCACGGAATACATCGGCCGATTGTGCAGGCGATCCGTAGTCGAGCAAGAGGCGCCCGACGCGCTTCCTGGCGGCGGTATCGTTGGGGACACGATCGAGGATCGCCAGCAACTCCGCCGTCGCCTGAGTTTTCGAGCCCGTCTTTTCGAGGAAGGCGGCCAGCTCAAAGCGAACCTGCATCTGGTTGGCTGCCTGATCGGAGGGCCAGACGCCGTAAATCGCGCGATGGTAACAGGTGACGGCGTCCGCGGTTCTCTCCTGCCGAGCCGCGATCCTGGCCAGGCCGAGATTGGCGCGGCCGTTGGTGGGGTCCCGCCGCAGCACCTCTTCCAGGTAGACGGAGGCTTCCTCGAGGCGGCCGGTGGTCACCAGCGTGAGGCCCAGGGCAAGCCGGTAGTCCTGGTTGTCGCGTGAAACGGAAAGCGCGTTGCGAAACTGCTCGACGGCTTCCTGATTGCGGTCGTGCAGGACCAGGTCGTTGCCCGCCTTAAAATACCGGTCGGCGCGGGCCGTTCGCTCGGAACGGTAGTAGTAATTCAGGAAACCGACCAGCAGCAGCGCGCCGAGCGTGGCGGCAATCAAGGTGGGTAGAAACGCACCCGAGCGGCGGGTCACGGAATGCGCCGGTTCGGGAGCCGCTGCTTCTTCCGTGTCGGTCACGCCATAGGCGCGCAGGATGCCGCTAAGAGATACCACGCCCCGCAGGTTGCGAAGGTTGGTCCGGCTCACTACCGGCAGCACGTTCAGCTTGGCTTGCGCCATGTGCCGCAAGGCCGCATCGAGCGGCTGATCCACGTGCAAGTGAGGGAAGTTCTCGACGGTGAGCGGATCGCTGGAATCGTAGGCGGGCAGGACCTGGGCCAGGGTCCAGTCGCCGTGCCCCTCCGCCACATGCTTGTGCAATTGAGCCAGGGACGCCATGCCCAGCAGGCCGTGTTCGCTCACGACCGGGGCGGCATTGCGCTCTTCGTCGAGAGACCTGGCCGCGTCCTCGACCGTGGTACTACCGGAAAAAACGTGTTCGGCGGGAGTCACGGCGGCCCAGACGACGGGCATCCCCTGGCGGTCCCGTGCTCCCGCGGGCAGGTGAATGCCATCCTGGTGCTGAAGAGCTTCATAGATGGGTTCGCGCTGCAGGTGGTATGAGATGTAAAAGCTGATGAGGTTGGAAATCATGAGCGGCACGATGATGGAGTAATCGCGGGTCATCTCGAAAATCATGATGACGGAAGTGAGCGGAACGCGAACGATGCCCGCGAAGGCCACTCCCATACCCACCAGCGCGTAGGCGCCGACGCTGCCGGTATAATCCGGCAGCAGGTGGTGAACCACGCTGCCCGCCGCGCCGCCCATCATGGCTCCAATGAACAGGGCGGGGCCGAAAATGCCGCCGGCGTTGCCCGTGCCGTAGCAGGATGCGGTGGCGATGAGCTTGAGCGGCACCAGCAGGGCCATCAGCCCGAGGGCCATTTGGCCATTTAAGGCCAGGCTGACATTGCCATAACCGACCCCCAGGACCTGCGGCACAAACCATCCCATCACGCCCACCAGCAAGCCGCCCGCCGCCGGCTGCATCCACTCGCTCCACTTGGGCAACTGCATAAAGCGCTGCCGGATGAAGAGCAGCAGCTTGACGAAGCAGACGGAAACGATGCCGCCGACAACTCCCAAGGCGGCATAGAAAAGGAACTCGACAGGGTGGACGAGTTGATAGGCGGGGACGTGAAACAGCGGCTCATCGCCGAGCAGCAGGTGGAGCACGATCCACGAGGTGGCCGAACTCAGTACGATGGAACCCAGCACCGGCGCGTGGAGATCGCCCATCACTTCCTCAAGCGAGAAAAGGACCGCAGCCACGGGGGTATTGAAGGCCGCCGCCAAGGCTGCGGAAGCTCCGATGGGCACCAGCGCCCGTATGCGTTCCGGTCCCAAGCCCAGCCGCCGGCCGAGGACCGATGCCAGACCGGACCCAACCTGGACCGACGGTCCTTCGCGGCCCAGCGCGATGCCGGATGCCAGCGAGACCGAACAGCAGAAGAACTTCCCCACCACGGTCCGAAAGCTAATGAAGCCGTCGCGCAGGAACAACGCGGCCTTGGTC
>JBAWDI010000567.1:0-16205 GCA_049590695.1 Bryobacteraceae bacterium | reverse complement strand
CCCGCCGCAGGATGCCATCCTGCCCCACGAACCCAGTCCGCGCCGCGCTTCCCCAAAACGGTCAGGCACCGGACAACGCGCGGAGGCCGGGCTATCATAACAACAGGTTCTCCCATGAAACCTCGGTTGCGACGCTGTGCGCTGGTATTGTCATTGGCGGCCGTCTCCTGCTTTGCGGTGGCGCAACGCGCCGAGACGCGCTCGCAATCCCCGAACGAAGACGAAACCGACGTCCGCCTGCCCAACGGGAAGGTGCAGCGCGATGAGATTCTCAAGGCCGAGCACGAACAGAACCTGAAGGACGTCGCCCAGTTGGCCGATCTGGCGGAACAACTGAAGCAGGAGTTGGAGAAGAACGACCGCTACATTCTCTCCGTCTCCTCGCTCAAGAAGACCGATGAAATCGAGAAACTGGTCAAGAAAATCCGTTCTCGCCTACGGCATAATTAGCCTGCTCGTCCACGGGGCCGCGGCCGCGCAGGCGGTCGCGGCAAAGTCGCCCGCTATAGCGCTGGTGGACGGCGCCGACGCCGCGCAGTGGCAGACCTGGACGAAGGATCTCGGCTGGCAGGTGATTGTGCCCCCCGCCGACGCCGCCAATGCCAACCCCGATTTGCGGGTGCAGGCGCTGGCCTCGGCGGTGGAGGCGGCCATCCGCAACGCAGGCGTCGATGCGGCGCGCGTGTACCTGGCGGGCCGCGGCAGCGCGGTGGCGGTGGTGTTCTACGCCATCTCCCGCGTTCCCGATTTGTGGGCCGCTGGCATCGCTCTGGGCGGCTCGCCCAAATCGGCCATCGACACCAACCGCTTGTTCACCGCCAATTTCACCAATGTGCCGGTACTGTGGATCGGCGATGCCGGCGACCAGGCGCTCGCGGAGAAGCTGAAATCCGCGGGGCTCAACCTGGAATGGCGTTTGGCGAAGGGCGTCACCAACGGCGACGTCTTTCAATGGCTGGCCGGGCACCAGCGCGACGAATTCCCCGCTGCCATCGATTGCGAAACCAACTCGCCCACATTCGCGCGCTGCTATTGGATCCGGATGACGAAGTTCGACGCCAGCGAGCGCAACGACGTGCTGCCCTCCACGCGCTTGGCGGGCGGTTCCGGCGCCGCGCTCGATCTGGGAGCCTTCAGTTATAGCGCCACTGACGCCGGCCCCGGCGTGTTGGTATCGCGTCTTCCCGAAAAATACAGCGGCCCGCTCAAGATGGGCGACCGCATCGTGGCGCTCGACGGCAAGCCCATCCAGGACGCGCGCCAGTTCGCCGAGACCATGGAACAGATGGTGGAGGAGAAGGCCGTGGTGGCGCTGGTCCAGCGGGGCAAGGAGCGCATCCGCGTGGAAACCCGCATCGTTCTCCCCCCGCGCGATTCGGCGGTCACTGCGCGCGTGCAGGCGCAGTATTCGCCGGCGGATAAGGAAATCCAGATTATCAGCCGCACGGTGACGGAAATGCGCGTGACGGTGCCGCCGGCATGGACGCCCGCCAAACTTTACTGGAACGGGCTGTCGCTCGAAGACCTGAAGACGCCCGGCTGCTATGCGCTGACGGTCGAGAAGGAGTTGCTGCACGCCGCGCCATGCGAAAACTGACGCATCGGGAAGTGGCGCGGCGGCTGATTCGCGCGCCCAAGAGCGAGCCGCGGGACGCGGCCATCCGCAAAGCCGTGCGGCAGATCCCGCGCGGCAAGGTGGCCACTTACGGCCAGGTGGCGGCCGCCGCCGGGTACCCGCTGTTTCACCGGCAGGTGGCGCAGTTGCTGCGCAAGGCGGGGAACCGGTTGCCGTGGCAGCGCGTGGTGGGCGCGGGCGGCGCCATCAAGCTGAAGTACGAAGCGGGCCTGGAACAGCGCACGCGGCTGGAATTGGAGGGCGTGCGATTTCGCGGCCGCCGCGTGGACATGGCCGAGCACCAGCACCGCTTCCGCACGTGGGAGTGGGATTGAAATCAGGGAGCGTAATTGGGTTAACCTGAAGACATAGGGCTGCAACCATGACTGTCACTCTCAATCTGCCGCCGGATAAGGAAGCTGCCTTCAAGGCCCAGGCGTAGGCCCGCGGCTTGAGTCTTGAGCAGTGGATGTTGGAAGTTGCCGATCAGCAAGTGCAGCCCGTTTGGATTGCGCACTTGCAGAAAACCGATCCTGAAGAGTGGGCGCGGCAATTTCGCATTTGGGCTGAGAGCCATGGCCCTAATATCCCGGTCCTCTCCGACGAGGCCATGAGCCGGGAAAGCATCTATCCGGACATCACATAGGGCTTCCCGTGCTCATCGACACCAGCACGCTTCTCCGGACGATACAAGTTCGCCATCCACAGTACGAAACGGTTGCGCGCGCTTTTGAAACCTGCCGCGCCGGGGCCGTGACCTGCACATCGTTCCTCAAAATCTTGTCGAGCTGTGGGTTGTGGCGACTCGGCCGGTTGCCCAAAACGGTCTGGGGTTGTCCACCATGGAGGCGGCGGCCGAGCTGATGCGCCTGAAAAGCACGTTCCCTCTGTTGCCCGATACGCCGGCAATTTATCCGGTTTGGGAGAGCCTGGTCATTCAATATCGGGTTTCGGGGAAGCCCGCGCACGATGCCCGGCTGGTCGCCGCCATGCACGTGCACGCCCTCACCACCATTCTCACCTTCGACAGCACCGGATTCTCCCGCTACGCCGGGATCGAGGTTCTGCATCCTGCCGGCACCGCGGGTACACGAGGGTGCGCACTGCCTGAATGCTCGCACGGACCGCTGCGGGGATCCGAGCGACGTTCGCCAGCATCGCCGCCCCGTGCTCCGTGAACACGTGCGGTCGGTGCTTGGTGTTCAGGCCGCGCTTGAAGGTGACAAGTTGTGACCTTGAAGCGAGAGCCGCCTCCCCGCCCCCCCGTGGGTCACGCGTGAGTTTCGGGGGTAAGGAGACTTGCGTAGACCCATCTTGGCGGCAGGATTGGAAGTCACAAATTGTGACTTCCAATATGCAAGCTCCCGCGTAGTGAGCTGGAACATAAAACCGTCCGGGAAGCGGGCGAGGTTTCGGCGGACTGCTTGATTGAGGGCTCTGGTGGGCACTTGGTACAACGCAGTCAGGTCGAAAGCCCGCCTCCGGAGGATCACGAGCGAATTTCGGGCGGATCTTCCGCCATCTAACGTGACTTAACCCATTTCCGCTAATCGATTTGGGTGGTTTTCGCTGCTACATTTATAGTCATGTAACTGTATATAATTTCGCTTGTGTTATGCGCTAAACGTGATATTATATTCGCATGTACGTGGCCACCGTTCCCAATCGCAATTCCCCGCCTGCGATCCTCCTTCGCGAAAGCTTCCGCGAAGGTGGCAAGGTCAAGAACCGGACCCTCGCCAACCTCTCCTCATGGCCCTCCGAACGGGTTGACGCCCTCCGCCGCTTGCTCCGCGGCGATCTCGACCACCTGGTCTCCGACACACCGGTCTGTGGCCCCGTCTTCGGTCAACTCCATGCTCTCAAACAAATTGCCGACAGCCTCGGCATCACGGCTGCCTTGGGCAGGGGGCCGATGGGCAAGTTATCCCTGTTCCTCGTGCTGGCCCGCATTGCCCACCAGGGATCCCGACTCTCGGCCGTACGCTGGGCGCGCGAGCACGCCGTGGCCGAAGTGCTCGGGCTTCCCGGCTTCGACGAGGACCATCTCGATGCCGCTCTGGATAATCTCTGTGCCCGCCAGGCGCGCATCGAGACGGCCCTCTACCAGCGCTATCGGAAGAGCCACCCCGAGCCGCCTTCGCTGTTTCTCTACGATGTCACCAGCGCCTACCTGGAGGGCGAACACAACGCACTGGCCGAGTTCGGCTACAACCGCGATGGCAAACGCGGCAAACTGCAAATCGTCATCGGCCTGCTCACCGACCCGGAGGGAGAACCACTGGCGGTACGGGTCTTTGCCGGCAACACCAACGACCCGCTGACAGTGGCTGACCAGATCGCCATCCTGCGCCAACAGTTCGGGGTCCCAGAGTTGGTCCTGGTCGGCGACCGTGGCATGGTCAAGAGCAAGGGCAAGCAGGCCTTGCACGAGGACGGGTTGCGTTACATCAGCGCCTTAACCGATCCGCAGATCCGCAAACTGCTCAGTGTGGGGACACTCCAGATGGGGCTGTTCAGCGAGCAGGTGGTGGAGGTGGAAGCCGACGGGTTGCGGTATGTATTGCGTAAGAACGACGACGAGGCGGCGCGCGTGCATCACCGGTTGGAAGATAAACTTACCCGGCTCAACCAGAAGATCAAACAACGCAACGAAAAAGTGACCGCCTCGCCGCGCTGCAAGCCGGAATCCGGGCTGGTGAAGATGCGTCAGTGGATCGCGCGGCACAAACTCGCCAGCTTCATCCAGCCGCGATTGGACGCCCGAGAACTGCGGATCGACATCGACGAGGCAGCTCGGGAACAGGCCATGCTGCTGGCCGGCTGCTATGCCATCGTCACCGACATGTCCAAGACGGGCATGGCAACCCAAGACGTGCATGACAACTATATGCGGTTACAGAAAGTGGAACGCGACTTTCGCATCATGAAGACCGGCTTGCTGGAGGTGCGGCCGGTTTTCGTGCGCAAGGAAGGACGCACCCGTGGGCACGTCTTCTGCTCGATGCTGGCATTGAAGATCGCCCGCGAGATGGAACGCTGCTTGAGAACCGCCTTCGGCACAACCGACACCAACGCCGAGGCGGTGACGTTACCCGATGCCCTCACCGCGCTTGGCCGGTTGTGCCTGCTTCAATACAACGTCGATGGCGATCACACCTTCACGCGCCTGCCCGTTCCCAACCCAATCCAGACGGAGATCCTCAAAGCGCTCGCTGTGAGCCTGCCCAGCAAGTGAGCTCAAGTGAGTTGATGTAGACAGAGCCCGGCGTCGCTGATCACGGAACAACTCTCTTTGTTTCAATAGCCTACGCGCCAAACTCCGCTATTTGTGAAAAGGAAGATCCGTCGGGGTTTCGTAGCCTGTCACCGAAATGGGGGGTCACCGCATGTAGAACAAGCTCAGCCGCGGCAGACCGGCTCTTTCCAGCAGGGCGCGCTCCAGGTATTGCTTTTCCAACATGGATAGCTGGTCGGCCGTCATCTTGCCGCGATAGGGGCGCAACTGGCGGTCCATCTCGCGGCGCGCGGCAAGCAGGTCCTCTTCACTCTGGCGCGTGCGCGCGATGGCGACCATCTTCTCTTCCAAGACCGTCAGGCGCTGCTCTAACGCTTCCAGGTCGGTGTGCGCCTCATCGGAAAGACGCTCCAGCGCGGCGGCGATCTCCGAATAGCCCTCAATGGCGCGAAGGGCGATCGAATTCCCGGCGAGGTACGTGCGCAGGGCGGCTTCGTCGAATGGGGGCGCGGCCTCGCGGCGCGGCCGGGGCTGCGCGGTTCCGGCCATGATCTGCGCTTCGGTGAGGACGGCCTGCGCGCAGAAGGCCAGGCTGTTCACCATTTGCGTCTTCACCTTGCGGGCGCGCCATTTTTCGAAAGCCGCATCGATGCCGCGCATCACGGCTTCCAGCGGCACACCGGCGTTCTTCCAGGCCTCGATGAGAGCCCAGTCGAGCGGCGAGAGCAGGAACAGGCCCGTGCCGCGGGCGCGCTGAAAATGCTCCTCGATTTCAGTGAAATAGTTGAAGTAGTTGTAAACCCAGTCTTCGTCGCTCACTGTGGGTGGTTCCGTTCCCAGATCATTTGCAGTCCTTCGAGCGTGAGGTGCTCGTCGACCGTCTTGAGGTAGCGCGAGCCGGCGACAATCAGGCGGGCCTGGCCGCCCGTGGCGACCGTCTTGGTATCCGGCCCCATCTTTTCTATGATGCGCTCGAGAATGCCATCGATCATGCCGATGGCGCCGTAGTACAGGCCGGAGCGCATGCTGGCCTTGGTGTTGGTGCCCACGACGCTCTTGGGCGGACGGAAATCGACCAGCGGCAGGCGCGCGGTCTTGCTGAACAGCGCGTCAATCGAAATGCCGATGCCGATGGCGATGGCGCCGCCGAGATACTCGGCATCCTTCGAAATCACGTCGAAGTTGATGGTGGTGCCGAGATCCACGATCACGCACGGGCCGCCGTACTTGTAGAAACCGGCGACGCCGTTGACCAGGCGGTCGGCGCCCACTTCATAGGGGTTGTCGTAGCGGATGGTCAAACCGAGATCGGTGCGCGGGCCGACGAACATGGCTTTCGTGTGGAAATAGCGGTCCGCCATGAAGGCCAGGGTGGAATCGATGGGCGGCACCACGCTCGAGATGATCATGCCGTCGACGGCTGCGATGTCCAAGCCCGCCGGTCCGAACAGGTTGTGGAGCAGGATGCCCCATTCGTCGGCGGTCTGCTCCTGAACGGTGCGCAGCCGCCACTGGCAGACCAGCTTGCGGCCGTCGAAAGCACCGATGGTGATGTTACTATTGCCTGCGTCAAGAGCCAGCAGCACGTACGCCTCCCGCAACAATCAGAGTATCCGTTCCGTCGTCTTTGCGCACTATCAGGAAGCCGGCGGGGTCCAGGCCGGCGGTAGTTCCCTCGATGATGCCATCGGGCTGCGCAACCGTGACGCGCCGGCCGGCGGCGTAGGTCGAAGCGCGCGCGAACAGCCGCAGGATGGTGTCCTTGTCGAGTTCCACGAAGGCGTCTATGGCCGGCAGCAGGTGCAAGAGGATGCCGGTGGAAGAGACCAGTGCGCCGGTGTGGAGGCGCAGGGAGGTGGCTTCGGACGCCAGTTCCGCGGGGAACGAGGTGTGGTTCACGTTGATGCCAATGCCGGCGATGGCGTTCCGCACCAGAATACCCGCCACCTTTTTGCCCGCGAGCATGACGTCGTTGGGCCAGCGCAGATCGCACACTATTCCGGTGGCGCGCTTGATGGCGTCCGCCGTAGCGAGACCGAGCGCCAGCGTGAGGGCGGGTGCCGGCTTGAGTACAATGGAGCAATAGATGCCGCTGCGCGGCTCGGAGTGCCACCGGCGGCCGTGGCGGCCCTGGCCCGCCGTCTGGCGATCGGCCAGCACTACGGAGCCGGGTTCCAGGCCAACGGCGGCGCGCATAGTGGAATCGACAACCGGGTAATAATCGATACGCCGCGCGGGGAATTCGCGCCTGAGACGCTCGATATCCATCAGGCCACCTCGAGGCGGAAGCTGATGTCCATGGCGCGGGCGGAGTGAGTGATGGCGCCGGAGGAAACGAAATCCGCGCCGGTTTCCGCGTAGGCGCGGACGTTATCGAGGGTGATGCCGCCGGAAAGCTCGACCTGGGCGCGGCCGGCGATCTCGCGAATCCACCGCGCGGCTTCTTCGGGGGTCAGGTTATCGAGCAACAGCCAGCCGGCGCCGGCATCCAGCGCCTCACGCAGTTGCTTGCGGGTGTGAATCTCGACTTCGATGGGCAGGCCGGCAGAGCGTGCCCGCTGGATGGCGTTGCGGACGCCGCCCGCCGCGGCGATGTGGTTGTTCTTGATCAGGATGGCGTCGAAGAGTCCCACACGGTGGTTGGCGACGCCGCCGGCGGCGGCTGCCATTTTTTCCAGGAGGCGCAGACCGGGCGTGGTTTTGCGCGTGTCGAGGACGCGGCATTTGGTGCCCGCCACGGCGTCGGCATAACGGCGCGCCGCGGTGGCCACACCGCTGAGCCGCTGGAGAAAATTCAGCGCCACGCGCTCGCATTCGAGCAGGGTGCGGGCGCGTCCGCACACCGCCGCGATCTGGTCGCCTTGGGCGCACGGGTCGCCATCGCGCTTGAAGAGGCTGAGTTCATCGACGCCGCCGCGCAGGTCGTAAATCTCCGCCAGCAGGTCCAGGCCGGCGATGACAAGCGGTTCACGCGCGAGGAACCGGCCGCGGGCCTTTCGGGACTCGGGCACGCAGGCCAGGGTTGTCACATCGCCGGTGCCGATATCTTCTTCTAGAGCGAGGCGGACCGCTTCGGTCATAACGCCGCATCGATCTTGGCTAACTGCGCCTCGTAATCCGCCAGCTTCCGGCGGATGCTCTCGACCACGTGGGCCGGTGCCTTGCCGAGGAAGGTTTCATCGCTCAACTGGCGCTTCGAGTTGGCGATGTTCTTAGCAAGCTGTTCGCGCTCTTTGGCGAGACGTTTGCGTTGCGCGTCCTCCTGAGACTTGGGCACATGAAGCACCAAATCGAACTCGGCGGTGGAGCGCATGGTGGCAGCCTTGAGGGCGCCATCGGCCTTGAATTCCAGCACCACGTTGGCGAGCTTTTGAATGGCCCCGGCGTGGCGCTGCGCCACTTCCAGAGCGGAGCTGCGCGAGTACAGCACGCCTTCGAGCTGCTGCTTGGGATCGAGCTTGCTTTCGGTGCGCAGGGTGCGGGCCATGGTGACGATTTCCTGAAGAATCCCGATCTCGCGCTCGGCCTTGAAATCGGTGGTATCCGGGTTGTACCGCGGATAGGAGGCGAGCGCGATGGAGGCGGGCCGGATGGTGCGGTCGGTGGCCAAACGCTGCCACAGTTCTTCGGTGAGGAACGGCATGGCGGGATGCAGCAGCCGCAAAGCCGTCTCGAAGGCCGCCAGCGTGTTGCGCCAGCCGGCGGTGAGGCCGGAGTTCTCCTGAAAGTGGAGCTTCTTGAGTTCCAGGTACCAGTCGCAGAACTCGTGCCAGAAGAAGTGCCACAGCACCTGCGCGGCCTCGTGGTAGCGGCACTGCTCGATGGCGCGGCTGGCCTGCTCGCCGCACGTGTTCAGGCGGCTGAAGATCCAACGGTCTTCGATGCGCACTTCCATGGTTTCGGCGTCCGCCAGCGGGCGGAACTGCTCGAGATTCTCGGGGACCCAGGGATCGACGCCGGAGCGCTCCATGTTGAGAAACAGAAACCGCGCCGCGTTCCAGATTTTGTTGGCGAAGGCGCGGGAGCTTTCCATGCGCTCTTCGGTGAGCACGATATCGGCGCCGGGGGAAGCGCCCTGCAACAGGGCCATGCGCACGGCGTCGGTGCCGTACTGGTCGGTGATCAGCAGCGGGTCGATGGTGTTGCCGCGCGTCTTGGACATCTTCTGCCGTTCGGCGTCGCGCACCAGGCCGTGTATGTAGACTTGGCGGAAGGGCACCTCGCCCATGAATTCGATGCCCATCATGATCATGCGGGCGACCCAGAAGAACAGGATGTCGAAGCCGGTGATCAGGAGCGATGTGGGATAGAAGGTGGTGAGATCGTCGGTCTGATCTGGCCAGCCGAGCGTGGAAAACGGCCACAGTGCGGAGCTGAACCAGGTATCGAGGACATCGGGGTCCTGAGCCAGATTGGACGACGCGCAACGCGAGCACACGGCGGGAGTTTCGCGCGCCACCACGATCTCATGACACTGCTGGCAGTGCCACGCGGGAATGCGATGGCCCCACCAGAGCTGGCGCGAGATGCACCAGTCGCGGATGTTGTACATCCACTCGTAGTAGGTCTTGGTCCAGTTGGCCGGGATGAATTCAATGCGGCCGGATTCCACCGCGGCGATGGCCTTTTCGGCCAGCGGCTTGGTCTTCACGAACCACTGGGTGGAGACCAGCGGCTCGACCACGGTCTTGCAGCGGCAGCACTGGCCGAGGCTGAGCGGGTAATTCTCGGTCGCGACCAGCAGGCCTCGGAATTGGAGATCGGCCACCACGCGCTTGCGGGCCTCGAAGCGGTCCAGGCCGGCGTAAGGCCCGGCGGCGGCGGTCATGCGGCCGTGTTCGTCGATGACCTGGATCTTGGGCAGATTGTGGCGGCGGCCGGCTTCGAAATCGTTGGGGTCGTGCGCGGGCGTCACCTTGACGACACCGGTGCCGAATTCCGGGTCGGCGAGATCGTCGAGGATGACGGGGATCTGGCGGTCCATGAGCGGCAGTTGCACGGTCTTGCCGTGCAGATCGAGATAGCGAACGTCTTTGGCATTGACGGCCACGGCGGTATCGCCGAGCATGGTTTCGGGCCGCGTGGTGGCGACCACGACGGAGCGGCCTTCGACGCCGTTGACGGGGTAACGGATGTGCCACATGTGGCCCTGCACATCGGAGTGGGCCACTTCGAGATCGGAGATAGCGGTCAGGCAGCGCGGGCACCAGTTGACCATGTACTCGCCGCGGTAGATGAGGCCCTTTTCGAAGAGCCGCACGAAGACTTCGCGGACCGCGCGCGAGAGGCCGTCGTCCAGGGTGAAGCGCTCGCGGCTCCAATCGCAGCTCGCGCCCAGGCGGATCATCTGGCGCTTGATGGTGTCGCCGTACTGCGCCTTCCACTCCCACACGCGCTGCTCGAACTTTTCGCGGCCCATGGCGCGGCGGTCGAGGCCCTCTTCGGCGAGCTTGCGCTCCACCACCATCTGGGTGGCGATGCCGGCGTGGTCGCAGCCGGGGAGCCAGAGGGTGTTATCGCCCCTCATGCGGTGCCAGCGGATGGTGACATCGATCTCGGTGTGTTCGAGCATGTGGCCGATGTGCAACGACCCGGTGACGTTGGGCGGCGGGATGACTAGCGAGAATACGCTTTCGCCGGCCTTGCTGGAGGCGCGGAAGATGCCGGAGTCGATCCACCATTGCGCCCAATGCGGTTCAAACCGCTGCGGCTCGTACACTTTGTCGATTTGCATGGGGAGAATTCCAATATAGCAGTTGGTGGGGCACGCTTTAGCCTGCCCATGCGCGCTCTGCGCGCGCTTCGGTTCGGCGGGACATCGCCGCTGAATTGCCGGCAACCAGTAGATCCTTCGCAACTGCCTGCGGATGATTGCCGACAGTCACGGGCCGCACGCACTTCGACCGGCAGCGACGACACGGCCGGGTGATGCTCATCCCATCAGCCGTATACTGGTTACGAGGCTATGGAAATGCAATTGGACCCGCGGGAAGCATCGTTGGTGGAGGTCTTCCGCCGGCTTCCGCCGGACACGGCTGCTGAGCTGTCGGCTCTGGCCGAACGATTAGCCATGCTCTCACCGCACCATCGAATTGACTGGTCGGATTCCTGGACCGACGAAGACCTGCAGGATTTCAGGGCCGCCTCCCTGAGGCGGCTTGAGACGGAGGAGTCGGAGGAATCACACTGAAGCCCGGCGATGTAGTGGTTGGCGTGCTTGCCGGCGCCCTGGAAACCAAAGTCCGCCCGGCGGTGGTGATCTCCAGCAGCACATACCTGGTAGAACGCCCCGACGTTCTGGTTGGCATCCTCACGACAAAGGCGCCCAAAACGACCACATCCACGGACTGCGTTCTCATGGACTGGCAATTAGCCGGCCTTCGCGCCGAGTCGTATTTCAGAGCCTACGTGCTGACAGCGCTCCGCTCGGAGCTGACCGTCATCGGCCATCTCGGCGACCGGGACTGGACCCGAGTGAAGTCCTGCGTGCGCGCCGCGTTCGCGATTTAAAGCAGAGCCGGTGGCACGAATCGTCGAGACGGAGCCGCTCCCCGGTTTCGCACTGGAAACCGTCGCCTTCCGGCGTCGGCCATCGGTGCGCCGGCCAAGTCGACGCAACGGGGACTACGGGGCCAAGTGGACTCGCAGACACGCAAGAGTCCAAACGGGAGGCTAAAACGATGCCTGGCCCTGGGACAGAGTTTCGGAACGACGTCGGCGGCAACCCCAGCGCTGCGACGACCGCTGTTTCGCCTCCATTTTGGGACTGACTTTTTGAGACGCTGAGGGACTTGATTTCAGGACCTTCCGTATTTGTCCCGAAACTTACCCATTGTGAGAAGGAGTGGCCTGCGCCGGCCCCGCCCCAGCGCGGGTTTGAGGAACAGTTCAGGAGTACCTGCAAACGTGCGCCATGATCGCCAACGTTGAAATTTCCAGAGCTGATTATACGCCGATTTTAAAACCGTGGCGTCACGAGGCAAGAGCGCGGTAAAGAGTGACGCAGCCGTGTGCCACTATCGAAAACAATCAACATCCCAGCCACGATCTACCCCTATGTCCGGGCGTTTTCGAGAGAACGCGCCACAAAAGCCATGAGGCTGTCCATCTGCTCACGAGTCACCGGAAACTGTTCGATCACTTCCTCAATGCTCATACCAGCTTGGAGGTTTTCAAGCAGGACCTTCACCGGCGTTCGGGTCCCCCGCAGCACCCACGCGCCGCTGACTTTTCCGGGGATGCTCTCCACGGCGGGGCATTGCGACCAATCGAGACTCATGATCTGCGCTCCTTCTCTGAGAATACGTTGTCACGCTGCGGCATAGGTGCGGAGCGCCCCAGCCAAAGCCCTTCTTCCGCCCCTGTCAGCCCTCGGTCGCTCGCATTGTCTTCCCATGGCTGACGCCATGGGCTATTGTCCTACGCCCTGCGGGCTGTTTATGTGCGCGCTATCGTAAAGATATGCAGAAGAAACGGCTGGGCAATAGCGATATGGAATTGACGCCTATCGGCGTCGGCGCGTGGGCCATGGGAGGAGGCGGCTGGGCATTCGCTTGGGGGCCGCAGGACGATAGCCAGTCCGTCGCCGCCGTTCACGCGGCGCTCGACCATGGCGTGAACTGGATCGATACGGCGGCGGTGTATGGGCTGGGACATTCCGAGGAAGTGGTGGCGCGCGCGCTGGCGGGGCGGTCTGTGCGGCCTTATGTCTTCACCAAGTGCGAGCTGATCTGGAATGACAAGCGCGAAATCAGCAGGTGCCTCAAGGCCGATTCCCTCCGGCGGGAGTGCGAGAACAGCCTGAAGAGGCTCAAGGCGGAGACCATCGACCTCTACCAGATCCATTGGCCGGAACCGGACGAAGATATCGAGGAAGGCTGGGGGACACTCGCCAAGCTGAAGGAAGAAGGCAAAGTGCGGTGGATCGGGGTCTCCAACTTCAACGCGGCGCAACTGGAGCGGTGCCGCGGGATTGCGCCAGTCACGTCGCTGCAACCGCCCTATTCGGCGATTTCGCCGGAAGTGGAAGCGGCGATTTTGCCGTATTGCGCGCAGCACGGGATCGGCGCGATCGTGTATTCGCCAATGAAATCGGGGCTTCTGACCGGGACCATGACGAAGGAACGCGTGGCTGGTTTTCCGAAGGACGATTTCCGCCGGCGCGCGCTGGCCTTTCAGGAGCCAAACCTAACGCGCAACCTGGCGCTGGCGGAGCTCATGCGACGCATCGGGGCGCGGCACGGGCGTTCGGCGGGCGAAGTGGCCATCGCGTGGACGCTGCGCCATCCGGCAGTGACGGCGGCCATCGTGGGGATGCGTTCGGCGGAGCAGGCCAAGGGGGTGATGGGGGCGTTGGAATTTCGCCTGAGCCCGGAGGAGATCGCGGAGATCGGGGCAAGCTAAAGCATGCCCTACCTGATGCTATAATATAAGGGTTCTGCCCAACGATTCAGGTCTTTCCCTATGTTCCTTAGTGTCAAAGAGTTGGAGCTGCGGAAGATTCGTTTCGACGAAACTTACCAGCCGGGGCGGATCGATTTTGCGGGCGAGGATCTGGAGCAGAGTTCTCCGCTGCACGTAGCCGGGTCGGCCGAGGTGTTGGCGCATTCGGATGGCGAAGTGCGAATCCAGGGGAAGTATACGGTGGAGATGGCGGCGCGGTGCGACCGCTGCCTGGGACGCGCGCGCTTTCCGCTGGATGGCGGTTTCGACTTGTTTTACCGGCCCGTTTCGGTCATCGCGCGCGAGGAAGAAGTCGAGATCGGCGAAGACGAAGTGGAGATCGGGTTTTATGAAGGCGGCGGTCTGGAGCTGGAGGACGTCCTTCGGGAACAGGTGCTGCTGGCTTTGCCCATGCAGCGGACTTGCCGCGAAGACTGCAAGGGAATTTGTCCGGCCTGCGGCCGGAACCGGAATGAGACCGCGTGCGATTGCAGAATCGAGAGCGGCGACGATCGCTGGGGAGCGCTCCGGAAATTAGAGATCTAGAGGTAGAGATAGAGATATGCCGAATCCCAAACGCAGACACTCCCAAAGGCGGACCAGCAACCGCCGCGCGCACGATGCGCTGAAGGCGTCCGGCCTGGCGGAATGTCCCAACTGCCATCAGGCCAAGCTCCCCCACCGTATATGCCCGCATTGCGGCCAGTATAAGGGCCGCGAAGTGGTCGAAGTCGTCGAGGAGTAGCGGCTTGCCGACATGCTGACCATTGCGGTGGATGCAATGGGCGGAGACCACGCCCCCAAAGCCGAGGTCGAAGGGGCGGTTCGAGCCGCCAGGAGTCTGGTAGTCAAAGTCATTCTGGTGGGCCAGCAGGATGTGGTCCGGCCGGAGCTGGAACAGCACGAAGGCTACCGCGATCTTCCCATCGAAATCGTGCACGCCAGCGAGCGCGTCACCATGGAGGAGAGCGCGGGACGCGCGTTCAAATCCAAGCGGGACAGCTCGCTGCGCGTGGCCTCGCGGCTGGTCCGCGACGGAGCGGCCCAGGGGTTCGTATCCGCGGGCAACACCGGCGCGGTGATGGCCACGGCGAAGATCGTGCAGGGCGTGGTGCCGGGCGTGGACCGTCCGGCCCTGGCGGGCATTTTTCCATCGGTGGAAGGGTCGCCCGTGGTGGTGGTGGATGTGGGCGCCAACGTGGATTGTTCGCCGCGCATGCTGGCGCAATTCGCGGTGATGGGCGAGATGTATTCGCGCATCATTCTGCGGCGGCCCAAGCCGCGCGTGGGCCTGCTTTCCATCGGCGAGGAGGAGCACAAGGGCAACGATCTGACGCGCGCGGCCACGCCGCTCTGCAAGGCCCTCAACCTGAACTTCATCGGGAACGTGGAAGGCGGCGACATTTACGGCGGCAAGGTGGACGTGATCGTGTGCGACGGCTTCGTCGGCAACGTGGCGCTGAAGGTGAGCGAGGGACTGGGGGAGATGGTCAAACACCTGTTGCAGGAATCGCTCGAGGCCACCATCACGGGCAAGATCGGGTACGTGATCGCGAAGGCCGCGTTCACCGATTTCAAGAAGCGCGTGGATTACTCCGAATACGGCGGCGCGGCGCTGCTGGGCGTGCGCGGCATGTGCATCATCTGCCACGGGCGGTCGAACGCCAACGCCATCAAGAATGCCATCCGGGTGGCGGCGGAGTTCTCGGGCGGCAATGTGAATCAGCGGATCGAAGAGGAACTGCGGCTGACGGCGCAAGCAAAGCCGCCGATTCGTGCGGAATAGATTGTGGGGGCAGGATGGTATCCTGCGGCGGGTTGCCAACCCGCCGCAGGTTTCAGACCTGCCCCACATGGGAGTAGTCGATGACCGGGGGCGCTAGAACTGCGGCTCTGCTCTTGCTCGCTGCCTGCGCGTTCGCTCAGCAAGACCAGCACGTCGAGTGGAGCCTGGCGCTGGAACCGGGCTCGGCGTCGCCGGGCGCCAAGGTTCTGGCGCGGCTGACGGGAATCATCGACCCTGGCTGGCACCTGTATTCCATGTCCACGCCGGCGGCCACGCCGGCCACCATTCTGCTCGCGGACAATGCGGTGGTGGAGCGGTATCGCGTGCTTCAGCCGCCGCCCAAAAGGACTTTCGACCCGAACTTCAATTCCGATACGGAAACTTATGAAGGCCAGGTTGCGTTTCTGCTGGAGCTGGAGATCAAGAAGAACGCCGCCGTGGGGCCGGCGCAGCTCACCGTGAATGCGCGCTACCAGACGTGCAGCGACAAACAGTGCGTACCGGGGCGGTGGACGGGTGTAGCGACATTGACCGTGGACGCCGCGGCGGGCCCAAGGGGCACCCCGCCGGCGGTAGCGATTCCGGCGGGATACGCGGAGGCCAAGCCGCCGAAGGAACAAGACCAGACGGGCGGCGAGTTCCACTCATTTCTGCTGGTCGCGTTCGGGTTTGGGCTGGCCGCCATCTTCACGCCTTGCGTCTTTCCGATGATTCCCATCACCACGTCCTACTTCCTCAGCCGGCCGTCGGGCGGGCGGCGCGAGAGCGCCACCCAGGCGGCGGTCTTTTGCCTGGGAATTATCGTGCTGTTCTCGGGGCTGGGCCTGCTCACGACAGCCATTCTGGGGCCGTTCGGCATGGTGACGCTGGGGTCCAATCCGTGGGTCAACGGATTCATCGCGGCGTTGTTCCTGGCGTTCGGACTGAGCCTGTTGGGGGCATTCGAGATCAACATTCCTTCCCCCATTCTGACGCGGTTGAACCGGTCCTCGGAAAAGGGCGGCTGGGCGGGCGCGCTGCTCATGGGGCTGACGTTTTCGCTCGCCTCGTTCGCCTGCGTGGGGCCGTTCGTGGGCACGCTGCTGGCGGCATCGGTGGCGGGCGGCGGGGGTGCCCCCTGGGCC
>JBAWDI010000566.1:0-6878 GCA_049590695.1 Bryobacteraceae bacterium | reverse complement strand
GAGGTGGAACTGCATGAGCGGGACACGCTGAACGCGGGAGATGGCCTGTGCGACCCCGCGGCGGTGCACACGCTGGTGGAGGAAGGACCCGCGGCGATTCAACAGCTCATCGAGTGGGGCGCGGAGTTCGACCGCCAGGGAACCAAGCTGGCATTCACGCGCGAAGGCGCGCACAGCCGCAACCGGGTGCTGCATGCGCACGGCGATTCGACGGGGCGCGAGATCGCGCGCACGCTGTACCACAAGGCGGCCTCGCTTCCCAACGTGATGTTTCGCAGCTATGCGGCGGCCACCGATCTGCTGCTGGCCGAGGGCGTGTGCGGCGCGTCGTTCCACGACGCCAAAACCGCGAGCGGCATTGCGATCTGCGCGCGCGGGGTGCTGCTGGCGACCGGCGGGCTGGGGAGCGTGTTCCTGCACACCACCAACCCCGCGGTAGCCACCGGCGACGGCGTGGCGATGGCGTATCGGGCGGGCGCGGAGATCGGCGATATCGAGTTCGTGCAGTTTCACCCCACGGCGCTCTACGCGGAGGGCGCGCCGCGGTTTCTGCTTTCGGAAGCCATGCGCGGCGAAGGCGGATACCTGCGAAACGCCGATGGCGAGCGCTTCATGGAGCGCTATCACCCGCTCAAGGAACTGGCGCCGCGCGACGTGGTGGCGCGCGCCATTGTGGCGGAGATGAAGCGCACCGGCACTACGCACGTGTACCTGGACCTGACGCATCGCGAGGCCGGATTCGTTCGGGGCCGGTTTCCGCGTATCTACGAGACGTGCCTGCGGTATGGCGTGGATTTCGAGAAGCAGCCCGCGCCCGTTGCTCCCGCGGCCCACTACGCCATGGGGGGCGTGCGCACGGATCTCGACGGGCGCACCAGCCTTCCGCGCCTCTTCGCGGCGGGCGAGGTGGCCTCGACCGGCGTCCACGGCGCCAACCGGCTGGCCAGCAATTCTCTACTGGAAGGCGTGGTATTCGGGGCGCGCGCCGGACGCGCCATGCGGGAAAGCGCCGCAGCCCTACGGACGGCCCCCGCGCGAGTGATGACGGAGGGCGGGGATGAAACCCTGGTGGAGCAGACGCGGCGCGTGGCCTGGGAGAAATGCGGAATCGTGCGCGACGGCACCGGCTTGCGGGAAGCATGCGAATGGCTGGCGCGCGGGTCGGCGCCGCGTAACATGCGCGAGGTGGTTCTACTGATTGCGCGCTGCGCCCTGGCGCGCGAGGAGAGCCGGGGCGCGCACTTCCGCACCGATTATCCCGCAAAGCGCGCGGAATTCGCGAGACATTCGGTGGTCAGCAAGGATGCGGAGATCACCTTCCGATAAGCGATAAGATGGAGTTACACCAACCATGAAACGCAAAATCCGGTCGACGACAGTGATTTCGATCCGCCGCGACAACCAGGTCGTGATGGCGGGCGACGGGCAGGTCACGCTGGGCAACGAAGTGATCAAAGCGTCGGCCAAGAAGCTGCGGCGGCTGTATAACGACAAAGTGCTGGCGGGCTTCGCGGGCTCCACCGCCGACGCGTTCGCGCTGTTTGCGCGCTTCGAAACCAAGCTGGAACAGTTCAACGGGAACCTCTCGCGCTCGGTGGTGGAACTGGCCAAGGACTGGCGCACGGACCGCATCCTGCGCCACCTGGAGGCGATCCTGCTGGTGGCGGACGTGAAGAACACGTACCTGGTGAGCGGGACCGGCGACGTGATCGAGCCCGACGAAGGCATCGCGGCCATCGGCTCGGGAGGCCAGTACGCCCTGGCGGCGGCCACCGCGCTGCTGCGCAACACCAAGCTTTCGGCGCGGCAGATTGCGGAGCAGGCCATGGAGATCGCGGGCAAGATCTGCATCTACACCAATGACAATGTCACCTACGAGGAACTGGAATAGCCATGGTGATCTATCTGCCCGCGCAGTCCGTGGATGAAGAGCCGCTGCTGGATGAGCTGACCCCGCGCGAAATTGTGCGCGAGCTGGACAAGCACGTGGTGGGGCAGGGCGAGGCCAAGCGCGCGGTGGCGATTGCGCTGCGCAACCGCATACGGCGGCAGAAGCTGGCGCCGGAAATGGCCGAAGAGGTGATGCCCAAGAACATCCTCATGATCGGCCCCACGGGCGTGGGCAAAACGGAGCTGGCGCGGCGCCTGGCGCGCCTGGCGAATTCACCGTTCCTGAAGGTGGAAGCCAGCAAATTCACGGAAGTGGGCTACGTGGGGCGCGATGTCGAGTCGATGATCCGCGACCTGGTGGATATCTCCATCGACATGGTGCGCGAGGAGCGGCTGGATGAAGTGGCGGACCGCGCCGAGCTCAATGCCGAGGACCGGCTGCTGGACCTGCTGATGCCGCCGCAGCCCGAGCCGAGCGAGAGCGTGGAGCGCACGCGCGAGAAACTCCGCGAGCGGCTGCGCGAGGGCAAGCTGGACGAGCGCTTGGTGGAGATCGACGTGAAGGACCGCGGCCCGACGCTCGAGGTGACCACCAACGCGGGCATCGAGGACATGGGCATCAACTTGAAAGACATGCTGCCCAACCTGTTCGGCCAGAAGACTCGGAAGCGCAAGATGCGGGTGGCCGAAGCGCTGGATTACCTGGTGCAGGAAGAAGAGCAGAAGCTGATCGACATGGAGCAGGTGACGCGCGCGGCGCTGGAGCGCGTGGAATCGAGCGGGATCATCTTTCTGGACGAGATCGACAAGATCGCGGGGCGCGAATCGGGACACGGCCCGGACGTGAGCCGCGAGGGCGTGCAGCGGGACATTCTGCCGATTGTGGAAGGCACCACGGTCAACACGCGCCACGGTTTCGTGCGCACGGACCACATTCTCTTCATTGCGGCGGGCGCATTCCACGTATCCAAGCCGAGCGACCTGATCCCCGAGCTGCAAGGGCGGTTTCCGATCCGCGTGGAGCTGAAATCGCTCACGGTGGAGGATTTCATCCGCATCCTGAAAGAGCCCAAGAACGCGCTGGCGAAGCAGTACACGGCGCTGCTGGAGACGGAAGGCATCAAGCTGGTGCTGACCGAGGACGCGCTGGAAGAGGTGGCGCGTTTCGCGGCCCAAGTGAACGAAGCGTCGGAGAACATCGGCGCGCGGCGGCTGCACACCATCATGGAGAAGATGCTGGAAGAAGTGTCGTTCGCCGGGCCGGATCTGAAGAAGAAGACCGTCAGAGTGGACTCTGCCTACGTGAGAAAGCAGCTCGCGGATATTGTGAAGGACCAGGATTTGAGCCGGTACATACTGTAGGGGGGCGGCTGGGCGGGGGCACCGGTTGGCCGTTTCATGGCCCTCACGAGACGCGAACCTCGCCGGCGTAATACCTTTATGTCCAGTAACGACGATTTCGAATATTGCCAGCCAAAATAGGAGGAGGCCGCATCATGACGGACTGTCGAGTTCGCGTACGATCCAAGGTGAAACCTTACTTTCGCGAAGTTTTGCGGTTGGCGACTGCGGCTCCTCTTTTGTACGCGGGGGTGGCTGGCTTGGCTCAGAGCTCCGTGGCGCCTGCTTCTGCCGGAGGCGCCAGCGCCGTCGAAAAACATCCGAAGTTTGAGGTGATTTCGATCAAGCGACACACCGCAGAGGGTGGGCCGGTACAGATTGGGCCGACGCCGACCGGGTTTCGTTCGATCGGTCTGCCCATGTTCGCCATTTTTCAGTTGGCGTATGCGCTTCCGAACCAGCCTGGGGTGCTACGCGGGGACCGGGTTGTAGGAGATCCGGGCTGGTTGATTTCCGAACTCTACGACGTGGTGGCGAAGGTCGACCAGGCAGACCTTGCCGACTGGCAGAAGCCGGCGATGAGGCAGACA
Organism: Bryobacteraceae bacterium; assembly: GCA_049590695.1. GTDB lineage: Bacteria > Acidobacteriota > Terriglobia > Bryobacterales > Bryobacteraceae > Fen-178. The sequence continues at coordinate 3,057 of JBAWDI010000566.1, read as the reverse complement.
ATGCTCCGCGCGATGCTGCAGGCGATGTTGGCCGAACGGTGCAAAGTAGTCGTGCACTATGGCAGCAAAGAGGCGCCGGTCTATGACTTGGTGATAGCGAAGGGCGGGCCGAAGTTCAAACGGGCGGAGACTGTGGATACGGCTGAACTGCGGCAGAAGCACCCCACGGGAGGGATGATGCGGGGGACTGGCACGATGGCTGTGGACGGCCCTAAGACGACACAATTCTATGCGATCTCCCTGGCGACCTTTGCGAACACTATACTATCGAGCCTTGCCGACAGACCAGTCGTAGACAAGACGGGCTTGACCGGGTATTACGACCTTGCGCTGCCATCGTCGGCCCTGCAGCCACCGCCGCCGCCTCCTCCTCCCATGGCGTCGCAGCCGCTGGATGCACCATCCCCACCACTAGAACTAGAAGGTGAATCGATCTTCACGGCGCTGCCGGAGGCGTTGGGGTTGCGGCTGGAGCCGGCGAAGGGCCAGGTGGAGACGTTGGTGATCGATCACGTGGAACGGCCGTCCGAGAATTGACCTGGCAAACGGCCAGCCTCGAAGATATCGCTGTGGAGCAAGTGCGGCTTGGGATGGCTGGGGCGCGAACCGTGACCCGCGATTAGTCGCCAGCGTTTACCGATCCCGCGCCTCCCGCCGTGGTTCAACGCGGACTTGGGAACGATATGTGGGCTTTCCGGAAAGTGGCCCGAGACGGCGCTGCGGGAAAGCACGTCCCATATGAAAGAGCCCAGGATATCCAAACCGGTCATGAAGAAGACAACGCGCGCGCGAAAGCGCCAGACCGTCGGCGAGAGCATTATCGAGGGATTGAAGCAGGCGGTCGCGTGGACCAAGGGAGAGAACGATGACGTTCGCGTAACGTTGGTCCGCGTGCCGCAGGTGGATGTCAGCCAGGTCCGGCGGACGATGGGGCTCAGCCAGGCGCAGTTCGCGACCAGGTTCGGCTTGCCGCCGGCGACGCTGAGGAACTGGGAGCAGGGCCGGGCGCACCCGGACGCGCCCACCCGCGTGCTGCTGGCGGTGATCGCGAGGCATCCCGAAGCGGTAGAGGACGTCCTGCGGAAGGCGAGTTGACCGTCAAGGTGGACGCCGCCTCCGTGCGCAAGCAGCTTGCCGATACTGTGAAGGACCAGGACTTGAGCCGGTACATTCTGCAGGGGGCGGTGGGGTAGGGTCTGTTTCGCATAGCGGCAACAAGATAGAATCGGGACGACAGGAGGCTTTTGTGCGGCAATTGCTCCGTGTACTTCAGGTCCTGGTGCTTTTCACCCTTGTCGCCGCGCGGGTTCAGGCACAATCGACCCCGCAGCGCGCCGCGTTTGAAGTGGCCTCAATCAAGCTAAACAAGAACTGCGGGGCCGGAGCCGTACTCCCTCGGATATCCCCAGGCGGGATCACCTTGCCCTGCCTTTCGGTTCGGATTCTCATTCGGCTCGCATACAGCGCATTTAACGGCGCCGATCTCAATGCGCGCCTTATGCAAGTTCTGAACGGACCAGGCTGGATCGACACGGATCGGTACGATATTTCCGCCAAGCCCGAGGCCAAAGCCTCCGCCGCGGAGATGGCACCAATGCTCCAGACGCTCCTGGAAGATAGATTCAATCTCAAGGTCCACAAGGAGCCTCGGGACACCCCCGTCTACGAACTGACTGTCGCGGAACAGAATCCTAAACTGCGACCGTCGAAAGATGGAGATTGCATCCCGATCGATCTGACTAACCTGTCGGGAGCGCGCCCGAAGCCGGGCGATCCGGCTCCGAACTACTGTGGTGGAGGCCGGATGAGGATGAGTGGGGACGTAATGAGCGCCGACTGGGTTGGGATCACCATGGCGGAACTTGCCGGCCGGATGCTCCCCGCCTATGTGGACCGTCCAGTGGTCGATAGAACCGGCCTTACGGGGCGCTTCAATGTCCACCTGGAATTCGTCCCCCCCAGGCCGGTAGGGCCGATTTTCCTCAACGGCCAGGAGATGCCTGCCCCGGCCCCTGGGGCAGAGGCTCCGGCGGAGCCATCGGGACCCTCGATCTTCACCGCGCTTCAGAAGCAGCTCGGGCTGAGGCTCTCGCCGGGCAAGGACCCCTTGGATGTCATTGTCGTCGATCGCGTAGAGAGGCCCTCCGAGAATTAGGAAGGGAAGCCCCGCCAGGCGCAGTTAGCGACCAGGTTCGGCCTGCCGCCGGCGACACCGAGAAACTGGGAGCAGGGCCGGGCGTACCCGGACGCGCCCACCCGCGTGCTGCTGGCGGTGATCGCGAAGCACCCCGAAGCGGTAGAAGACGTCCTGCGGCAGGCGAGTTGACCGTCAAGGTGGACGCCGGCGGATTCAGGCACCGCGATGCGGTTTCACTTTCGCGGGTCGAAGCGCACTTCAACCTCGGTTTTCACTTTGACGGGGTGGCCGCCCCGGACCGTGGGCCGGTAACGAAACTGAGACCACACTACACTCTCGCAGAGTTGCGCGGTGCTTTCCAGATCGGAGATTTTCCCTTCCTGGTCGATGACCACTTTGCAACTGACCGTTCCGCCCTCGGGCTGCCAAAGGGGTGCGGTTAGAACGGGCGAACCCTCCATCAGAAGAGCGCGTTGTTTATCCGCCGCAACAGAGACTTCGGGGATGTCCTTCTCCTCGGCCGCGGCCTCTTTCTTCGGTTCCGCGGGAGCGGCGCCGCTCTCCGTGGCTGTAACGGGCTGTATGCGCGTAACCAGGAAAACGGCCCTGGCGGGATACCGTTTCACAATGGCGCGCAAAGCCGCCGCCTGCGCGTCGATGGCATCAAAGGGCAGGTTGCTCCAGGCCGTCGTGACAACGCGCTCGCAGCTCGATTGGAGCGGATAGCCGTTCTTGCCCTGGTCGGGATCGCCTATCTCGTCAATGGTCTTTTGCGAGTAGACGCCCTCGGCAACGTACTGGTCCCCGTGGACTACCTCGACGGGTGTCCTCAGGAACAGGCGGTAGCGGCGCGCGCCTACCCAAAGGTACACGGAAGGTCCACCGGCGTTCAGAGCGGCATCGCTGGCCCCGCCCGATTC
>JBAWDI010000565.1:0-1924 GCA_049590695.1 Bryobacteraceae bacterium | reverse complement strand
AACTCGGCTGCCGGATCAACGCCAGCGCGGTGGACGCCTACACCGCCGGCAACATGCTGTTCCAGAGCCTGCGATTGGCTCCGATCCAGTCGGCCTTCGAGCACCTGGTGCTTTCCTTCGCCGACGTTGCCTATCAATACCAGGCGAACACGGCAGAGTATTGCGACAAGAGCCACGCGGCCTACTACGGCCGCGCCGGGTCGCCTCTTACCAGCCAGATGCATTCGGTGGGCTGCTCCACGCTCAGCCAGGCGCTCCGGATCGCGGCCACGCGGACGCGCGAGGAGATCGGCGGCGTGAATGCCACCGAGTGGCGCAATGCGAGGACGGCCACCTGGCAGACCACGCTGCTGGGGCTGTCGAACGAGGTCGGCCAGGTGGTCTCAATCACGCATCCCGACGTGCCCACCGGAACCGGCAAGTTCCGGATTCAGCGGTGGAGCGTGAAGAAGGACTGGTCGGTTGAGATCCAGGGGCAGACGGTCACGGATTCGATGTACGACCTGGACGTCGGGCCGAAGCCCATCGACGTAGTGCCCGCGCCCCTGCCACCTCTGTTTTACCCGATCCCGCTCGGGCCGGCGTGGGCGCCTTACCAGGTGCAGGCGGCTGCCTGGGACGCGCTGTTCCCGAATGAGTGGACATTCGATTTGAACCAGACCTACACCACGCTGGCCGATGGCAGCGCGCTCGCCAACCTCATTGTCACCGGCAAACTGCCGGTGAATCAGTTCAGCTCGACCGGCGCCGGCGCGCCTGGGATCGGATCTATCTCGCAGTCCGCGGTGGGCGGTTCGTTGCCGGCCAACGTGACGTTGCGCGTAGCCATCTGCGCCATCGATTCGAATGGGCTTCCGTCGGCTCCGTCGAATATCGCCATCATCGGGACCCCGGCTTCTGGAACAGGCACGTTCACCCTGGAAGACATCACCTGGCCGGCGGTCGCGGGCTTGGTTTCGTACGTCCTGTTCGTAGCCACCCAGGACGATTTGATTTGCGCGCAGGCCACGGGCGCGTTGACTGCCGGTCCAAACAACACCTACACGCCGGGCTCGATCACGTTCGGTGGGCCGTTCGCGCGCTCGACGTGGGCGTTGCCCTCACCCTACGTCTCGAAGATCCGGATCAAGGCCAAGCGGGCGATTCACATGGGGGTGGCGGGCCTGGACGTGGACAGCGTGGCTGCTCCGAATCAGATCGTCTGCGGGTGGCTGGTCGACGCTAATCCGCCGGCCAACGCTTTCAATCCGGTCGGCAGAATCCTGTCTGTCGTTGGGCGCCCGGAGAGCAGCACGCCGTTCGTTAGTGTCGAGATCACGGGTTATGACCCTGCGACCGGAACACTGACCGTCTCTCCGCAGGCGGTGGTTGCGGGCCATCCGGAGCTGTCCATCCAGGTGGGCGACGTGGTTGTCATTCGCAACACAGCCGATGCGCCGAACACCAGCAACCCGACCCAGATCACCGACTCGGGTTACCAGAACGTGACCTGCGATTACAGCGGCCTGACGCCGGGCGTCGAGGTGGGGAACATCCTGCGGGTGATCATGGGCACCGGGCGCGGCCAACTCCGCAAGATCACCGGGAACACGCCCACCCAGTTGTCCTGGGATCTGCCGATGGTTCTCGATGAAACCTCGGTGTGGATCGTCGAGGACGCAGCGTGGTCTTACATCGTCGATTCCAGCGACGTCGACAACGCGAACTATCAGTTGGCGACCTCGCTCACGCTGCCCAGCACCAACTTCCTGGACTTCTCGATGGTGGTGGGCGGCTTCACGGTGAATTCGGCCGGTGTGGAATCGAGTGATGCCTCGGCTCCCATCCGCGAGATCTTCATCTACGGCGACGGCTACGCCCAGGCGTTTATTGCGGCCGTGACGTATGCCATGAAGGCCAACGATCACGTTCTGACCTTCACCGG
>JBAWDI010000564.1:0-4616 GCA_049590695.1 Bryobacteraceae bacterium | reverse complement strand
GTGCCGCACGGCGGCTTCGGCATGGGAATCGAGCGGTGCGTGGCCTGGATCTGCGGGCTGGAACACATCCGCGAGACCATCGCCTTTCCGCGCATGCTGTATCGGCTGCATCCGTAGGACAGACGATCGCCTTTCGTCGTCTGTCAGCCTGCTCACGCGGCCGTCAGCCAAGGTTCTCCGCCGCAAACTCCCAATTAATCAGTTTATCCAGCACGGCGTTGACATAGTCGGCGCGCCGGTTCTGGTAATCCAGGTAGTAGGCGTGTTCCCATACGTCGATGGTCAATAACGGCTTCAGGCCAGTGGTTATCGGCACATCCGCATTGCCGGTCTTGACCACCTTGAGCTGGTCGCCCGCCAGCACGAGCCACGCCCAGCCGCTTCCGAACTGGGTGGTTGCCGCGGCCGCCAACTCCTTCTTGCATACATCCAAATTGCCGAAGGACGCCTCGATTTTTCGCATCAACGCCGCGGGTGGTTCACCCCCGCCGTTCGGTTGCAGATTGCGCCAGTAGAACGTGTGGTTCCAATCTTGCGCTGCATTATTGAAGATCGCGGACTTGTCGGCCTTGCCGGCTGTCCGGGTAATGATGGTGCTCAACGGCAGTTCCACAAACTCCGTTCCTGCTATCAGCTTGTTCAGGTTATCGACATATCCTTTGTGATGCCTGCTATAGTGGAAGCCAATCGTATGTCCCGAGATTACGGGGCTCAGCGCGTTATCCGCGTAGGGCAGGGGCGGTAGGACATGCGGAAATACACTTTCAATCTTGTCGTTGCTCGTCATTATTCCTCCTATGTGGTCATGTAGAAACCTACTGTTATCCTTCAGCGGTGCGCCGCTCGCGGTGTCCGGCGTTGCCCGGCTCCACTATTTCACTCACACCGCCCGCTGGTCGCCGGCTAAACAAGCGATGATTGCCTTGGTAACCGGCTTAGTCTCATTAGGGCCTCGAACCGGGATAGACACGACGCCCGCTTGTTCAGCCGGATAGTCGTTCCCTCCCGGAAACAAGGCATCCCCGATGAAGATCATCTCCTTCAATGTAATGCCAAGAACGTCTCTTAGTTTTCGGATTCCATAAGCCTTATCAATGCCCGGTTTGGTGACATCGATGGATGTCGAGCCACCCATCCGAACGGAGAATTCGGGAATCAAAGTGTCGAGGATCGTTTTGATCTTCTTCCGCTTGGCGAAATCGGGGTCCCATTTTTCCTTTTCCGCCAAGGGCGCCTGCTGACCTAATGCGGAATAGGTGATCTGGCTTCCCCGGTCTTCAATCGCTTCCCCCCAGAGCTTTTCAACCTTGTAGCCCGCTTGGCCGATCGCCTTCTCCAGAGAATCGGTTATTTTCTGTTTTTCAGTTGCGGTGAAATCTTCCGAATAGATTTTCTTCCAATCCCCTGTGTACTGAAAGAACTTCGTTCCGCATGTAGGAAGAAGGGATAGATTCACCAGGCTTTCGTCATGCGGCAGATGGGCGAGCACCTGTTTGTCAAACTGCGGCCAATCTCCTCCGGAAATGATGGCCACTTTGACGACACCGAGAAGGTCGTGCAGCAGTCGCGACATTTCGGCGTCAACAGACGACTTACTTTCGGCCAGTGTGCCGTCCAGATCGTACACAATCAGCTTTTTCATTCCGGTACCTCGATTTCCAGCACGTTCACTCGGCCGCGTGGTTGAAACGTACACGCGCCGACCACCGCCGGCAGCAGAAACACGTCGCCTTTTCCGATGGCATAAGTGGCGCCGCCGTGCTCGATCAGCCCCGAGCCCGCAATGCATACCAGCACGCGCGGCATACCCGGCGCGCCGACGGCAAACGGTGAGTCTCCGCGCAGGCGCCACAACCGGAAGTGTGCGCAGTCGAAGAGCCGCTCGCGTTCCACCGGCTCCGTTGCCTCCACCACGGGGGGCGCCAAGCCGCCCGCACACTCCCCAAAGTCGATGCAGGCGAGCGCCTGATCCACCTGGAGTGCGCGGGGCTTGCCTGTCTTTGCGTCCACATGGTTCCAGTCATACAGGCGAAACGTCACGTCGCTGTTCTCCTGAACCTCGAACACCACCACGCCGCCGCCCAAAGCGTGAACCGTCCCCGCCGGTATGAAGACGCCATCGCCGGGCTTGGGGGTGAAACAGGCGAGGCGGTCCGCCACCGTTCCATTCGCGAGACCCCGCCGCAGATCGTCCGCGGTGGTGCCTGGCTTCAAACCCGCATAGATGCGGCTTTCCGGCCCCGCTTCCAGCACCACCCAGGCTTCGGTCTTCCCGGTTTCGCCCGCCGGCAGCAGGTCCGTGTGCGTATCCGCCGGATGCACCTGCACCGAGAGCATTTCCCGTGCGTCGAGAAACTTCAGCAGCAGTGGGAACCGGCGGAATCGCCCAGCCAGCCTTCCCATCGCCTCTTCTGGAAACTGCTCCAGCAGTTGAGCGATGGTGCGCCCTTTGAGCGGTCCATCGGCAACACGGCTCGGATGATCGTCGCGGTCGCTGAGCACCCACGCTTCGCCGATAGGACCGGTGCCCGGCAGCGGTGCGGTAAGCACACCGGCCAAACGCCGGCCGCCCCAAAGCCGATACTCGTAGAGCGGTTCGAATCGCAGAGGATACAAAGGGGTTTGACTCATGGCATGTCACCGGCCATCACTGTATGCTCATGCTTTTTCCATCGCGGCATTGTATTCGCCACGGCGCGCAGCCCGGTTGCACCTGGCTCGATGATACAAAGCTTGCTGTGCCGCCAACACGTGGGCCTCTTCGCCGCGCCAGATCTCCATAGCCGGTTGCTGGATGGCGCGGGCAAAGGAAAACGCCAACGCCCAAGGCAGCCGGGATTTGAATCCGGCATTCATGGCATTCAAACGGGCCGAAGCCAGTTCGGCGGATTGCCCGCCCGACAAGAACGCGATTCCCGGAACGGCGGCGGGGACGGCCCGCAACAGACACCTCACTGTGGCGCCGGCCACCGCGTCCACCGTTTCTTGCGTGGGGCAGGCGGAGCCTGGAAGCACCATATTGGGCTTCAGGATCATGCCCTCCAGCATCACCCCTTGTGTGTAAAGCTGGCTGAAAACCGTGCGCTGGACTTCCTCCGTTACCTCGCCGCAGCGCGCGAGGGTATGCTCGCCCTCCATCAGCACCTCCGGCTCCACGATGGGGACCAATCCGGCTTCCTGGCACAACGCGGCATAGCGAGCCAGCGCCTGCGCATTGGCCTCGATCGCAGCCCGGCTGGGAATGCCCGGGCCCATGGCGATCACCGCGCGCCACTTGGCAAAGCGCGCGCCCATCTGAGAGTATTCCTTTAGACGGTCGCGCAATCCGTCCAGACCTTCGGTGACTTTCTCTCCGGGATGACCCGCCAAATCCTTGGCGCCGGTATCGACCTTGATGCCAGGAATGATCCCCGCATCGGTAAGGACTTTGACAAAGGGAGTGCCATCGTTCTTGTGTTGGCAAATTGTCTCATCATAGAGGATCGCGCCACTAATGGACTCCCCGAGACCGGGCGTGGTCACGATCAACTCCCGCCAGGCGCGGCGCGCCTCCACAGTCAGGGGAATTCCCAGCTTTCGAAATCGTTTGTCGCAGGTTGGAGTGCTTTCATCCATCGCCAGCAGGCCCTTGTCGCCGGCGACCATCGCCCTCGCGGTGTCTATCAGCTCTTGCGTTTTCATTTCGGGTTACTCCATTTCCAGTTACGGATTTCCGGCATGTCTTCGCCGTTCTTGTCGATATACTGCTTGTGCTCGATCAGTTTGTCCTTGAGCTGCTGCTTCAGGTAGATGCCCTTGTCGCCAGTCCGAGGCACGCGGTCGATGGTGTCCATTACCAGGTGGAAGCGATCCAGCTCGTTCAGCACCGTCATGTCGAAGGGCGTGGTGATGGTCCCTTCCTCTTTGTAACCGCGGACGTGGATGTTGTCGTGGTTGGTGCGCCGGTAAGTCAGCCGGTGAATCAACCACGGGTAAGCATGGAAGGCAAAGATGACTGGCTTGTTCTTGGTGAAGATCTCGTCGAAATCCGTGTCGCTCAACCCGTGCGGGTGCTCGGATTGCGGCTGTAGCTTCATCAGGTCGACGACGTTGACCACCCGGATTCTCAGCGTGGGCAGATGCTCATGCATGATGGAAACGGCGGCGAGAGTCTCCAGCGTGGGCACGTCGCCACAGCAGGCCATGACCACGTCGGGCGCCACGCCCTGGTCGTTGCTGGCCCACTGCCAGATGCCGATGCCCTGGGTGCAATGCTTGATGGCGGCGTCCATGGCGAGCCACTGCGGCGCCGGGTGTTTGCCCGCGATGACCACATTGACGTAATGGCGGCTACGCAGGCAATGGTCCATCACCGAGAGCAGGCAGTTAGCATCCGGTGGAAGGTAAACGCGCACCACCTCGGCCTTCTTATTCACGACATGGTCGATGAAACCGGGGTCCTGGTGTGTAAAGCCGTTGTGATCCTGCCGCCAGACGTGCGAGGCCAGCAGATAGTTTAACGAGGCAATCTTGCGCCGCCAGGGCAGGCCCGATGTCACTTTCAGCCACTTGGCATGTTGGTTGAACATGGAATCGACGATGTGGATGAACGCCTCGTAGCAGTTGAAGAGTCCATG
>JBAWDI010000563.1:0-3673 GCA_049590695.1 Bryobacteraceae bacterium | reverse complement strand
TCGGCGCATCGGCCAAAGCCGCGCATGAAGGCCGCCATCTGGCGCGCACCGACCGCGACATCCCGTTCCAATGGCTGGCCATTGGAACCGCGGTGCTGGTGGTGGCGGTCACCATCATCTATTACATGTTCACGGGAAGCTGGCTGGCGGCCATTATTGCCGCCGCCATCATGACGGTGGCGGGTTTCCTGCTTTCCGCCGTGGGCGGATACCTGGTGGGGCTGGTGGGCAGCTCCAACCAGCCGCTCTCGGGGCTGACGCTTTCGGCGCTCGTGCTCTCGGCGCTGATGATGCTGGCCATCGGCGCCAAGGGGATGAGCGGCGTGGCCGCGGTGCTGGGGGTGGCCAGCGTGGTGGCCTGCGCCTGCTCGGTCTCCGGATCGCTGATTCAGGATCTGAAGGCCGGGCACCTGCTGGGCGGCACGCCCTGGAAGATGCAGGTGGTCGAAATTGTGTCCGTCATTGTGCTCTCGCTGTTTCTGATGTTTCCGATTGTGGCGCTGCACGAGGCCAACCTGGCCACTGGCGGCATCGGCGGGCGCGCGCTCCCGGCGCCGCAGGCCGGCCTGATGGCGCAGTTGGCCAAGGGGATCGTGGGCGGGCAGATGGCCTGGGGGCTGATCGCCATCGGCGCGGCTTTCGGGATCGCGCTGATTATGTGCGGCGCGCGTTCGCCGATGCTGGTCGCGGTGGGCATGTACCTGCCGTTCGACACGGTTTCCGCGATCTTCGTGGGCGGCGTTTTGAAGTGGGTGGCGGACCAGATCGCCGCGCGCCGGGCGGGGCCCCAAGGGCACCCCTCACGCGCGAAAATCGAAGAGAAGGGCGTGTTGCTGGCATCCGGGCTGATCGCCGGTGAAGCCATCGTGGGCATCCTGCTGGCGGTGACGTTTTTGTCGGGCATCAGCTCGTTCACCAAGCTGCTGACCGGCGCCGACGAATTCAGCTTCTACCCGGCTCTGGGCGGGTGGCTGTCGCTGGCGGGATTCGCGGCCGTGGCGTGGGTGCTGATTCGAATTCCCATGGGCCATCGAGGAACCAAATGAACGGGAAGAGATTTCTGGCGGCGGTTTTCGCGGTCGTCGCGGCCGCCGGCGCGGCGGCGCAGGCCCAGCCGAAAGTCACCGCCAACGATTTGAAAGCCGACGTTTCCTTTCTCGCCTCCGACGCGCTGGAGGGCCGGGGCACGCCCTCCAAAGGCCTCGATATCGCGGCCGAATACATTGCATCGGAGTTTCGCCGCGCGGGCCTGGAGCCGGCCGGCGACGACGGCTACTTCCAGACCGCGCCTTATGCCTCGGTCACACCCAATTCGGAGGGCCTCGAACTGACTCTCGAAACCGGTGACCGGGTTATCAAGGCCGAAAGCGCATCGATGGGGCTGCAAGAAGCCGCCGAGGCCGATCTCAGCCACGTGCCCGCGGTCAAAGTAACCATGACGGACGCCGCGGCGTTGGATGCGCTGACGCCGGACCAGGTGCGCGGCAAGGTGCTGCTCCTCGTGATTCCACCCGACACGCAGTATTCGGTGACGCGCGGCATTCCCGACGCCGTGGTCAGGCTGGAGCCTGCTCTGGTGCTTTCGGTGCGGACGCACGGGCGGGGGCTCAGTGCCGGTCCGCGATTGCGCGATACCTCGGCGCCGGGGGCCAAGGTGCCCATTCTCGCGGTGTGGGACGCCGCCATCCAGACGGCGGTGGCCGCTGGCGGGGAGATTGAAGCCTCGGTGCACATTCCAGCGCCCGCGGTGGTGCCCGTCAAGCTGCGCAACGTGATCGGCGTTCTGCGCGGTTCCGATCCGGCTTTGAAAGACACCTACCTGGTGCTCACCGCGCACTACGATCACCTGGGCGTCCGCGGCACTGGAGAAGGCGACCACATTTTCAACGGCGCCAACGACGACGCCAGCGGCACGTCGTCGGTGATTGAGATTGCGAAGGCGTTCGCCCGGCTGGCCCCGAGGCCCCGGCGCAGCATCGTCTTTATGACGCTGTTTGGCGAGGAACTGGGCGATCTGGGCTCGCGTTACTATTGCCAGCACCCCGTATTTCCGCTGGCGAAAACCATCGCCGATATCAACTTGGAGCAGCTTGGCCGCACGGACGACAGCGAGGGGCCGCGCCTGCTCCAGTTCAACCTGACGGGCTTCGACTACACCGGCATCGCCGCGTTCTTGAGCAAGGCCGGCGGTGAAACCGGCATCCGGGTGGTGAAAGACGTAGAGAACAGCGATTCGTTTTTCGCGCGCAGCGACAACGCCGCCTTTGCCGACGCCGGCGTGCCATCGACCACGCTTTCGGTCAGTTACATTTTCCCGGACTATCACCGCCCCGGCGACGAGTGGCCCAAGCTCGACTACGACAACATGGCCAAAGTGGACGACGCGGTGGCGTTGGGCGTTTACGGCATCGCCGACAGCGCGGAAGCTCCGCAGTGGAACAAAGCCAATCCCAAGACCGCCCGCTACGTCGAAGCCCGCGAAAAACAGTGATGTGGGGCAGATCTTCAATCTGCGGCGGATTGTCAATCCGCCTGCCGATTTTGTACGCGCCGCTACGGCTTGCCGCGACCTGCCTGACTCAGAGTCCCGCGTTGCGCGCCAGCACCCGCGCCACGCTGGACCAATCCAGATCGGCTTGGCCATGCGCCATGGCGGAAAGAAAATGATCGCGAATCAGGCTGGCCAGCGGCATGGGCGCGGCGCACTCCCCGGCCGTTTCGAGAGCCAGGCGCGCGTCCTTCAGCCCCAGCTTCAGGGCGAATCCCGCCGGTTCGAACCGCTCATCGGCGATCATGCGTCCGTAGTTTGCGTAGACCGGCGAGGCAAACAGGCTGTTGACGATTTCCAGGAAAACGTGGCTTTCCACGCCCGCTTTTCGCAGCGTTGCGAAGGCTTCCCCGAACGCCTCGATCATGCTCGCGAGCATGAAATTCCCGCACAGCTTCACCGCGTTGGCCTGCCACGGCTCGGAGCCGGCCACGAAGGTCTGGCGTCCGATGGAGTCGAATAGAGGACGGCAGAGTTCCACCAGTTCGCTGGGACCGGCGGCCACCACGATGAGCTTCCGGCTTTCCGCCACTTCGGGACGGCCGAAGACCGGAGCGCTCAGGTACCCCTGCCCCCGCCGGGCGTGTTCGGCGGCGAGCCGCCGCGCCAGCGCCGTGCCGATGGTGCCGCTCGAGATATGTACGGCGCCCCGGGCCAGCGCGGAGACCACGCCATTTTCGCCGAAGACGACCTGCTCGACGGCCCCATCGTCGGCCAGCATCGTGATGACCGCTTGGGATTCGCGGCAGGCATCCGCGGGTGAATCGGCCGCGCGCGCGCCCTCCCCGGCCAGCGCTTCCGCCTTCTCGCGGCTGCGATTGTAGACGGCCACCTGGTGGCCGGCGCGCAGCAGATTGCGCGCCATGGCCGAACCCATTCTTCCGAGTCCGATGAAACCAATCCGCATGGCAGCCGGGCCCCCTCCGCCCTGGTAGCATTATAACCGCGGTGCGGGCTCGCTTCGCCTACGGGGCCGGGGCGAGTGCGCGACACAGAAATGGAGTATTCTTCGGTTTTCGCAGGAAATGGCGGGTCTCTGAGTGTAGGCATACACCAGGCTGAGTGGCGCTACCTCGGAGAAACAAAGGGCAAGCTAAAGCATGCCCCACCATGGTGGGGCATGCT
>JBAWDI010000562.1:0-3477 GCA_049590695.1 Bryobacteraceae bacterium | reverse complement strand
GTATCGCCCGCCGGCACGGCGGCCAGCGAGACCACCAAGGGCGCCGTCGCCGCCGCCGGAGCTGGCGAAGCGGTGAGCGCCGAGGCCGTCACCGCCAACGTCGCGGATCTGTTCACATCCCTGACGCCGGTGATCGCGAGCGCTTTGGCCGCCGCCATCTCGCAGACGATCGCGGCCTTGGTGCCCGTCGTGGTAACCGCTTCGGGTGGTGCCTCGACCCCTTCCCAGACGGAGCCCAAGACGGCGTAGATCTCCCCATACGGGAGATCCCCACGCGAGGCGGCCGCGGAAGCTCCGGCTCCGAGGCCGCCTCCAAGGGCTTTCTCGTGCGGACCAGAAAGGACAAGACGATGAACTTTTTGCAGATCCTTCAAACGATTCTCAGCGTGGCGCCCTCCGGTATCCAGTTGACACAGGAGGTGGTGGCGCTCGTCCAGGCCATCGAGGCCGCCTTCACTGCGGGCCAGACTCCGGCATCTCACCAGCAGGCCGTGGCATCGGCTCTCGGCGCCCACCTTGCCAAGACGGCGTAACACGTGATCCCGATGATCCCGATGCAGGTCGCGCAGGATACAGCCACGAGCCAAGGGAGTTCCATAGTGCCCGAGCGTGTCTTGCGCGATCTCGTCGTGGAACGCCGTCAGATCGACCGCCTCATTCCGTACATTCGCAACGCGCGGACGCATACGGAAGAGCAGATCGCGCAGGTCGCCGCCAGTATCGTCGAGTTCGGGTGGACGAATCCAATCCTCGTCGGCGCGGACGGAGTGATCATTGCGGGCCACGCGCGCCTGCTGGCCGCCCGGAAACTCGGCATGACCGAAGTCCCGGTCATCGTCCTGGATCATCTCACCGAAACCCAGCGGCGCGCCCTGGTCTTGGCCGACAACCGCCTGGCGCTCAACGCCGGATGGGACGAGGAAATGCTGCGGGTCGAGCTGGACTCCCTTCACGAGGATGGCTTCGACCTCGACATCGTCGGCTTCTCTGATGAGGAGATTGAGGACCTGCTGCGCGATCCCGAGCATGTCGCCGAAGGCAGCACAGACGAAGATGCGGTACCGGAGATAACGGAAACCGCGGTCACCGTGCCTGGTGACGTGTGGGTGCTGGGCACGCACCGGTTGCTCTGCGGCGATTCAACCCAGATCGAGGTGGTGGAGAAGGTCCTGGCCGGCGGCCTCGCCGACATGGTCTTCACCGATCCACCGTACAACGTGAACTACGGCGCGACGATGAAGGACAAGTTGCGCGGCAAGAAGCGGAAAATCGCCAACGACAATCTCGGCGCCGGCTTCGAGCAGTTCCTTCGCGATGCCTGCGTCAACATACTGGCGGTGACCAAGGGTGCGATCTACATCTGCATGTCCTCCTCGGAGTTGCACACGCTGCACCGGGTATTCACCGAAGCGGGCGGCCACTGGTCCACGTTCGTCATCTGGGCGAAGAACACGTTCACGATGGGGCGTTCGGATTATCAACGCCAGTACGAACCGGTCCTCTACGGCTGGAAGGAAGGAACGGATCACTTCTGGTGCGGCGCGCGGGACCAGGGCGACGTATGGTTCATCAAGAAGCCGGTGGCCAACGATCTGCACCCGACGATGAAGCCGGTGGAACTGGTGGACCGGGCGCTGCGCAACTCCAGCAAGAGCCGGGACACAGTGCTCGATCCGTTTGGCGGGTCGGGATCGACCCTGGTCGCCTGCGAGCGGTCGGGCCGCCAGGCGCGGTTGATCGAGATGGAGCCGAGGTACTGCGACGTGATCATCCGGCGCTGGCAGGAGTACAGCGGCAAGCAGGCGGTGCTCGAAGGCGATGGAAGAAGCTTCCACGAGATCGCCGGAGACCGCCAGCCAGCGACAGCGTGAGATCGACCGCTGCCGCGCGGAGGTCTTTGAGGCCGAAAGCCTACTACGCGCCGGCCACCCGGACGTGGAGGGCCTGTGCTTGGCGCTGGCGGACTGGTCAGCAGAGTTGCGCGTTCTGGAGGGCAGGCGTGAACGAACACTTCTTCGAGGTTCTGGTTCCGGCAGTCGGGTTGGTGTCAGGTCTGATCGGGGCATTTGTCGGATTGCAGAACCGCGCCTTGCTCGCGGAGGTCCGGAAAGAACTGGCTGAGTTGGAAAACCAGATCTTTACCCGGATTAACGGAACGTACGTCCGCGCGGGAGAATGCCATCTGCGCGAAGAAAATATGCGCGTGCGGCTGGACACGATTGTGGAGGCGATCCGGAACAGAAACGCCGCCGGCGACTGAAACCGGCGGCGGGAAGATCCGGCGCTTACAGCGCCTTGATCTCGTGCGCCAGGCGGTAGTCGCCGTCGATTCCGCGGGCCCAGAGTTTGTACCGGACCGGGCAGAGGACAGCGTCCGCACCGCGCTCGATGCTGCGCATCCGGCCGCGGAGGTCGCTCTCGGCGATCTTCTTCGCCTCGTTGATGGTGGCGGCGACTGCGACCGGTTCATAGTGGCCGTCCTCGTCCTCGGCGATCAGCATCGCGAGGCCAAGCTCGGTGTGGGGCTCGAGCGGGATCGCAATTCCGTTGTACGTCTTGGCTGGCTTGTTGGTGGTGGTCTTCATACACGACGATTCATCACTTCGATGCTCCCGGAAAGCAAGGGAATAGTCGCGCCAAGGGCCGAAGAAGGGCCGCGGTTTGCCGGGCGGCGGTTCGGGAGGGGGTCGTGCTACCAGTCCTTGCCGTTGCGCCGGTCCCTTATGTCTTGCACTGCCATCCGAATCTGGTTGCGCGCGTACCGATCTTCCAGGTCCGAGGAGAGCCTGTGAATCTCAGATAGGATCTCGTCCTCGGTCCGCTTGGCCTTTGTCTTCTTGGTGGTGGTCGCCATCCGCCGTATCTCCCTACATACGCATGACGATTTATTACTCCGGGGCGCCCGGAAAGCAAGGGAATAATCGCGCTGGAAGTAAGAAGCCGCCAGCCTGGTGGCTGGCGGCGTGGCCCAGCACGTTCTACTGGGCCAACTTGTAGCTGCGCTCGCCATCCGCGTTCTTTGCGCTCTCGACCTTGAGGCCCATCTTCTTGGTGATGGTTCCGCTGATGAAGCCCCGGATGCTGTGATTCTGCCAGCCTGTGGCCTTGGCGATCTCGGCCAGCGTCGCGCCGGTCTTGCGGCGCAGGAGTTCCAGCACGGT
Source organism: Bryobacteraceae bacterium (assembly GCA_049590695.1). GTDB lineage: Bacteria > Acidobacteriota > Terriglobia > Bryobacterales > Bryobacteraceae > Fen-178. The sequence goes on along the minus strand of JBAWDI010000562.1, from coordinate 316 downwards.
GGCCTTCTTGCTGCCCTCGCGCGCCTCGGGCGCGCCGCCCTTGGTCCTAGTCACCTTGGTTGCCTTGGTCTTCTTCGGCGCACCCTTGGCCGCCTTGGGCGCAGTGGTGGCCGTCTCCGTAGCGGCCACCGTTTCCGGTGCGGCGGGGGCGTCCAGTCGTTGGATGGCCTTCCAAACGCGGGCCACGGCGCTCTTGCGGTCCGTGAACTTCTTGACGGGCTTGAGCTCGTCGAAGGGCGTGACGCCGGCGAAGCCGTTCCAGACCTGGATCAGGCGGTCGGCAGGCCAGTTGGCGGCGAGCTTGGCAAGCTCCTTT
>JBAWDI010000561.1:0-4464 GCA_049590695.1 Bryobacteraceae bacterium | reverse complement strand
CCGTGGCGCTCGACAGCGTCTTCGCCGCCCGCCAGCTTTCCGACGCCGCCCGCGCCGCGCAACTCGAGATTGGCGTGCTGGCCGAGGTGGATGTGGGGCTGGGCCGCGTGGGTGTGGCCCCCGGCGAAGCGCTTCTGCAACTGGCCCAGTCCATTTCGAAGCTTCCTTGGCTGCGCTTCGAGGGCATCGCGTTCTACCCTGGGCACATCAAAGACATGGACGAATCCGGCCAGCGGGCCTGGGCGCAGTTGGCCGAACTGCTGCGCTCGATTCTCTCCGATTTCCGCCGTGTTGGAATCGAGGCCGGCGTCGTCAGCGGCGGCTCCACTCCCACGCTGTTCCATTCGCATGAACTGGTGGGCTTGACGGAGATCCGTCCGGGCACTTACGTCTTCAACGACATCAATACCGTCCGCGGCGGCGCTTGCGCCATGGAAGATTGCGCCGCCACCATCCTGGCGACAGTCGTCTCCACCGCGCGCCCCGGACAGATGATTGTCGACGGCGGCTCGAAGACCTTTTCGTCGGACCGGCTGGTGAATTCCCCCGAACCGGGTTTCGGCCACGTGGTCGAAGCTCCCGGCGCACGCTTCCACAAGATGAACGAAGAGCACGGCTTCATCGACCTCGCTCGCGCCGAACGCGAGTTTTCCGTCGGCGACCGCATCCACGTCATCCCCAATCACATCTGCGTCGCCGTGAACCTGCACGAGCAGGTCTACGGCATTCGCGGCGAGATGGTGGAGGAAATCTGGAAAGTGGATGCGCGGGGCAAGCTACAGTAGGAGTTGTATGCGCACACGTAAGAGTCCGATGTTTCTCGGGGGCCTGTTCGTCGCAGCCGGCCTCTGCTTGGCCCAGGGGCAGTTGCCGCGGCTGCGCGTCTCCGATAACGGCAGGTATCTGGTCAAACAGGACGGATCGCCGTTCTTCTACCTGGCCGATACCGCCTGGGGTCTGTTTCACTTCAACCGGCAGGACGTCGATCTCTACCTGAAAACGCGGGCCGCACAGCGCTTCACCGCCATTCAGGCCATCGTGGCGCACTATGGAGGCCTCGACAGCCCCAACGCCTACGGCGAGACCGTCTTCGTGAACAAGGACCCCGCGCATCCCAACGAGGCCTATTTCCAGCAGGTGGATTACGTCGTCAACGAGGCTGAATCGCTGGGCCTTTACGTCGCCCTGGTTCCGCTCTGGTGCAAGGAATACGTCAACGAGAAAGGGTCGATTCTCACTAAGGAAACGGCGTTCAGCTACGGCAAGTTCCTGGCCAGCCGCTATCGCAACAAGCCCGTCCTTTTTATATTGGGCGGCGACTGGTATCCCGACAAGGTGGAAGATCTCATGCGTGCGATGGCTGCCGGCATTACCGAAGGCGACGGCGGCGCGCACCTGAAAACGTACCATCCGACCGGGATACAGAGCTCCAGCACCTGGTTCCACAATGACGCCTGGCTGGATTTCAACATGGTCCAGTCCCGGCACATGATCTTGAACCGGACCTACGATCTGATAACCGCGGACTGGGACCGGACGCCTCCCAAGCCGGTGGTGGAAGGCGAATCGGTCTACGAGGGCATCCAGGACGACCTGGTCTACAGCGATCCCAACGCCAAGCGGATTCAGCCGGAAGACGTGCGCCGCGCGGCCTACTGCTCGCAGTTTGCCGGAGCGGCCGGTTATGCCTATGGCTCCGACGGTGTGTGGCAGTACCGGGGCATAAGCGGCGGCCGGGGCACTCGCTCGGCCGGCGGGACCATGAATTGGAAGGACGCGCTGCAGCGGCCCGCCGGCACGCAAATGCAATATTTGCGGGCACTGCTCGAATCGCGGCCGATGCTCATCAGAATTCCGGATGAGTGGCTGATTGTCAACGATCCACTAAGCACCGTCGATCGCATCCAGGCCTGCCGCGGATCGGACGGAAGCTACTTGTTTGTCTACACCTCATCCGGTAAACCGGTGCGAGTCAGGTTGAGAGACAAGATTCACGACAAGCTGACCGGAAAAGTAGCTCGCGCTTACTGGTACGACCCGCGGAAAGGCACTTCGACGCTGATTGGAGATTTCTCCAAGACAGAACCCGGTGACAGGCCCGCCGACGTCCGCCGCTTGGATATCACGCGTGAGTTCGCGCCGCCCTCCAGCGGCCCGGGGAACGACTGGGTCCTGGTGGTTGACGACGCATCCAAGAACTACCCGGCGCCCGGGAAGCTGGCGCAGTAATCGCTACTTCGGCGTCACCAGAACGATGTTGGGTTTCGGCGGCGTCTTCATGCCATAGCCGAGAAAGAAGCTGGTCCACGGCGGCTGGTTATAGCCCACGTTCTGCAAAGCGATCGACTCGCGATACTGCGGGTCGTGCATGAGCGTGTAGAAGCGATGCTCCGTCGGGATGACGGTCGTGTAGATTCGTAATTCCTTATTGTCGGCGGTTCGCTCGATCACTTCCTCGCGCCAGTCGCCCAGGATGTCGGCACTGAGCACTGGTGTGGACTTCGAACCGTTGTTGGAGACGCATCCTTCGGCGGTGAAAATCGTGTCCATTGTGCTCTTTTCCCAGTTCCACTTGGTGATGACGTTGCTGTTCAGGAACTCACGGAGCAGGTCGCCGTCCCACCAGATGGCGAAATTGGCGCCTCCTCTAACCGGGATGGTTTCGCCCTTGAGGTCATAGGCGCTTCCTCCCACGAAGAATTGTGCGCCGGCGTAGCGCGGGTCCGCATCGGCCGCCAGCGCGCGCCCGTAGTCGGGGGGCCTCACTCCCCTGGTCTCCACTCCCGGCTTGCCCCAGATCATCTTGCCGGTGGCGGCTTCATGTAGTTCCGCGCTGTAGGGATGTTGTGGAACCTCGTGAATGTCGAAGATCTGCAATCCCGGCCGCGAAGGGTCGAAAGCGCTGACATGCTCGGCATCGCCATGCCCCAGCCCGGTCGTGTAGAGTCCCCGGCCGTCATGATCGATGGCGGCCGCGCCATAGACGATCTCGTCTTTGCCGTCGCCATCGACGTCGGCGACCGTCAGACTGTGGTTGCCTTGCCCCTCGTAGTCCCGATTGCGCCTTCCGTCTTTGCCGAAGCCTGGAGCGTCGCTGTCGAAGATCCAACGCTGGGTGAGTTTCCCATTGCGCCAATCCCATGCCACCAGCACCGTGCGGGTGTAGTAACCCCGGCACATCACGACGCTGGGGTGTACCCCGTCGAGGTAGGCGACAGCCGCCAGGAATCGCCCGTCATTATTGCCCATTCCACTACCCCAGATATTGGTCAAATCTTCGGTGCTGGGCTTGAGTTTCGTGGGATGGCGCGGCGGGATGTAGGGGACGGTGGCCATGGCGGCCCCGGTCTCGCCGTTGAAGACCGTCAGATACTCCGGCCCGGAAAGGATGAGTCCGGAGATGTCCATGTGTCGCGGGGGCCGTGTCCAAACCGGGGGCTGGTTGGTCATCCACGGCGCCTGATCGATAAACGCGCCCTCCGGTTCGCGCCAGTCGGCCTTGGGATCGCCGATCGCTTTTCCAACGCCATCGATGGTGCCGTCGGCGGTTCTGCAGACCACCTCGGCTTTGCCGTCGCCGTCGAGGTCATACACGATGAACGGGGTGTAGTTGGCGCCCGAGCGGATGTTCTTCCCCAGGTTGATCCGCCACATGAACGTGCCGTCGAGCTTGTAAGCCTCAAGGTGCGTTTCTCCGCTGGCGCCGCCGCGCGAAGGGTCGCGCCCGCCGTCTTCGCGCTTCAAGACGATTTCGTATTCCCCATCGCCATCCAGATCGCCCGCCGCGCCGTCATTGGGCGTCAGGCCTTCCTTGAGCGGAATCGAAATGTATGGCCTCGCCGGGGCGTTGGCCGGGAATGTGAACGCCTTGCTGGCGGGCTGTTCCCGGCCGTTGAGGACCGCCCGAACGGTGTACGAAACCGGTTGCGAAAAATCCACACCGGTGTCCTGGAAATTGGTCGCCTTGGTCAGCGGCGCGTCGTTCAGCTTGACGGGTCCAGCGGCGCCGCTGGCGCGATACACGTTGAAGCCGATGCTCGCCGGCTCGGTCCCCAGCAGCCGCCAGCTCACGAACACCTTGCCCTCACCCTGATTGATGGCGACTACGCCCCGGCCGAGTTTTTCCATCTGCCTCTGCGCGCTGGCTGAGGCCGCCAGCGCGAGCAGCGCCGCCATCGTAACGCCGCAACGGATTCCGACTCTTGACATGTTCACCTGAATTCTCTTTCTGGATTTCCAGATCTGATTCAGTATAACCGCCATCCTTGGGCCTGGGACCAGAATTTCCGGTTGTTACCGCGGGTCCACCAGGCGGCCGATGAAGAGCACCACTCCGGTGCGCGTGTCGCGGATCAGGAAGAGGAACGGGTGATCGGCGCGGAAGACAACGGCCCGTTCCGACATGCGCATGGCGGTGGCATGCATGGTGATGCCGGTGGCGGCGGCGGCTTCGGTCCCCTGCTC
>JBAWDI010000560.1:0-8940 GCA_049590695.1 Bryobacteraceae bacterium | reverse complement strand
CCAGCCTACAGATACCCCTGTCCAACGCTTCAAGTGCAGCCTTACGACTGCCCTCGCATGGCTCGGGGCCAGGGTGGTTCGCTACACCTTCCCTGTACGACTCTTTCATTCGCTACTCCATGCCGGTAGGAATACCGGCATGGCAGGCGAAACGCCTGCTCCACGGTGCGCCGCGGACCGCCCCACGATTTATTCTGGACACCGCAGCGGCTTGCTTAAGTGGCATTGGGCGGAAGCGCCGGGCTCCGTGGCACGGTACAGAGGATATAATTGTAGTCGCATCAACCGCACCAAGAGCAAATCCAGGGAGACCAGGTGGGACCGAATCGCCCCTTGCCTACGCGCGGAACGGCTCCGGCCATGGCCGCGCGAAGCGCCGACCGCTATTTCGAGCTGAAGTCGCAGATTCACCGCAAGCTGATCGGCGTGCTCAACCTGGACCGCGTTTCTTCCATCCCCAAAGACCGGGTCCGCGCGGAGATCGGCCGCGTAGTGGAGCGGCTGCTCGACGAAGAGCGCGTGCCCATGACGACGGCCGAGCAGACCAAGATCGTGGAGGAGGTGCTGGACGAGGTGCTGGGGCTGGGGCCGCTCGAAACGCTGCTCAAGGAGCCGAGCATTTCCGATATCTTGGTCAACCGCTACAACAAGGTCTACATCGAGCGCAACGGAAAGCTGTCGGAGACCACGGTGCGGTTCAAGGACGATGCGCACCTGCTGCACATCATCGAGAAGATCGTGTCGCAGGTGGGGCGGCGCATCGACGAGGCGCAGCCTATTGTCGACGCGCGCCTGCAAGACGGCTCGCGCGTCAACGCCATCATTCCTCCGCTGGCGCTGGACGGGCCGTGCCTGAGCATTCGGCGGTTCGGCCGCCACGTGATCACGCAGGAGGAGATGCTGCAATTCAAAACGCTCACGCCCGGCATGCTGCGATTCCTGGCGGCCTGCGTGCAATCCAAGACCACCATTTTGATTTCGGGAGGCACGGGTTCGGGGAAGACCACCATGCTGAACGCCCTCTCGCGTTTCATTCCCGAGGAAGAGCGCATCATCACCATCGAAGACACGGCGGAATTGCAGCTTCAGCAGCGGCACGTGGTGAAGTTCGAAACGCGCCCGCCGAACCTCAACAAAGAAGGCGGCATCAACCAGCGCCAGTTGCTGCGGACGGCGCTGCGCATGCGGCCGGACCGCATCATCGTGGGTGAATGCCGCGGCGCCGAAGCGCTGGACATGCTGCAAGCGATGAATACGGGCGTGGAGGGATCGATGAGCACGGTGCACGCCAACAGCCCGCGGGACGCTTTTTCGCGCCTGGAGACCATGGTGATGATGGCCGACCTGGAAATCCCCACGCGGGTGATTCTGCAACAGCTCGCCAGCGCCATCAAGATGGTGGTGCAGCTTTCGCGCCTGCAAGACGGCACGCGCAAGATGGTGAGCATTTCCGAGGTGCTGGGCGTGCGCGACGAGAGATTGCAGATGCAGGAGATTTTCACCTTCGACCGTGTGGGCGTGACGGACGCGGGCAAGGTGCAGGGACGTTTCCGGGCCACCGGCGTTTCGCCCAGGATTCTGGAGCGCCTGCGCGTGAGCGGCATTCAGGTGCCGCACAACATATTCGAAGAAGCGGTCAGTGTGAACCTGTAGCGTGCGCCTCCGGCGTAGTTGCCCGGCCCGGCGGGCGCAATCGACCACTGAAGAGCAGCGGGTGTACACTGGCACAGGAACCAACATGAGGTGGCCGATGAGAATACGGGGATTCATCAAAGGCGTGCTGGCGGCGACGATCGCCAGCCGCCTGGCGCTTAGTATGAGCGCTCAACCAGTGACCATGACGGTGGTTGCGAGCAACCAGGGAGCGCCCATCACCAAGCACATGTACGGGTTTTTCACGGAACTGTTGAGCAACTGTTACGAGGGCGGCATGTGGTCCGAGATGCTCGGCGACCGGAAGTTTTTCTATCCGGTGGATTCCAGCAAGGAACAAACGCCGCCCAATAGCAGGAGGTTCGTGGCCCGGTGGAGGCCCGTGGGTCCGGACGAGTTCGTCGCGATGGACCGCGAGCGCGCCTACGTGGGCGAGCACAGCCCCATGGTCAAGCTGGAGGCCGCCACGGCGCACGGCATTCAGCAGGCGGGCATGGCGGTTCGAAAAGGGAGGAAGTACACCGGCCGCGCGGTGCTGGCGGCGGAACCCGGAGCCGAGGTGAAGGTCGCCCTGGTCTGGGGGGCCGGCCCCGGCGACCGGCAGACCATCCCCATCCAAGCGCTTCGAAAAGAGTACGCGAAGTTTCCCTTGAGCTTCACGGCCGGGGGGGACAGCGACGATGCGCGGCTGGAGATCGTGGGGACCGGCAAGGGGTCGTTCCACATTGGCGCCGTGTCGCTGATGCCGGCGGACAACCTGAACGGCTTTCGCGCGGATATCATCGCGGAGTTCAAGAAGATCGGACCAAGCTTGTTCCGCTGGCCGGGCGGGAACATGACCTCGGACTACGACTGGCGGGATGGCATCGGCGACCCCGACAAACGCCCTCCACGCTACGAGTATGCCTGGCACGCGCTGGAGCCGAACGACGTGGGCATCGACGACTACATGAACCTCAACAAGCTGCTCGGCATGGACCCGTACATCTGCGTAAATACCGGTTTCGGCGACGCGCATTCGGCCGCGGAAGAGGTGGAGTACGTCAACGGTTCGGCGGGCACTCCCATGGGCAAGCTGCGGGCTGCCAACGGCCATCCGGAGCCCTACAAGGCGGTTTGGTGGAACGTCGGCAATGAGATGTTCGGTCCCTGGCAACTGGGCTTCATGGCTCTCAACCAGTACGTCATCAAGCACAACATGGTGGTCGAAGCCATGCGGCGGGTGGATCCGAGCATCAAGATTGTGGCCTCGGGAGCGACGCCCGTCGAGGCCAGCCAGAGCCGCGCGGCGCTCATGATCACCGGAAAACACGTGACCGGATTCGGCGGGCCCGCGGACTTCACCGGCGGGCTTCTGGCCAACTCCGCGGCTTACCTGGATGCCATCGCCGAGCATATCTATCCTAGCACGGTGGACCGGGCATTCGATGCCGAGAAGCAGGACTACGTGAAGGTGGACGAGCCACTGGTGAATCAAGCCCGGAAATTGGCCAACGGAGTACGCGCCGCGATCGACGCTTGGGACGAATACCAGCGGCGATACCCCTCTCTCAAGATGGACCAGATCCCAATGGCGCTCGATGAATGGGTCTCCGGTCGGATCGGCGACGCTCGGGATTCCATGTTCCAGCCACTGGCCTGCGCCCAGGCGATGCAGGAGATGTTCCGGCATTCCAACCGGTTCGCCATTTCGGCCTACACTGGCGCGCCCGAGCTGCTCGCGATTAGCAAGACCGATGTGACAGTGCGGCCTATCGGACTGATGTTCAAATTGTACCGGCAGCATTTCGGGACGATTCCACTAGACATTGCCGGCGACAACCCGCAGGCGCAGCACGATGTGAAGGGCACGGTGGGGGTGGATAAGGGCAAGGTCTCCTCGGGCAGCAACACATACCCGCTGGATGCGGCGGTGGCACTGACCGCCGACCGGAAATCGCTGACCCTGGCTGTTGTCAACCCGACGGAGTCCGCCCAACAGATGGACGTGACGCTCGAAGGCGTGGCCGTGCAGAACCAGGGCCGGCTATGGCGAATCGCGCCTGCGGACCTGACCGCCGCCAACACGCCCGGAAAGCCGCTGGTGGTGGACATCGTGGAGAGTTCTTTGAACGAGGCGCCGGGCAGACTGGCGATTCCACCGATCAGTATCAGCATCTACGAGTTCCCCGTCCGGTAGCGAGGACCGGTCTCTGAGGAGCCGTGAAGAAATCGCCCGCAAGCGGGCGATGGGCAAGCTAAAGCATGCCCCACCAAGGCCCGAAAGAGGCGTTGAAACGAGAGTTTTGTTCTCGTTTCGTTCATGAGAATTCAGGCGGCCACCTCCAGACCGATTTCCCGGATTAGGTTGTCGAGTGGCTGGCCGGCGGCAAGGCCGAGTCGATTTGCAGGGGTAAACCTCGGAGGTGGTGAAATGGCCTGCCAATCCACTTTCCCCCGACAGCCGTCGGATCCTGGGCGGTGAGTGCAGGGGCGACGGCCTGTTTGGCAGTCCAAACAAATTTGTGCCGCGCACCCGTCCGAGGATCGGCGCCGGCTCGGGCGCGGGCGGTATACTTCCAGAAGGAGACAAGGCGTGGCGGACCCGACTGCCGGCGACACAATCCGCGAAAAGCGTGAGGCGATCATCCACATTGCCGGCAGGCACGGCGCCACTGAGGTGCGGTTGATCGGATCGGTAGCGCGAGGCGAAGCCCGCCCCGACAGCGACGTCGATCTGCTGGTGACGTGGAGCGAGGGCGCCAGCCTCCTTGACCAGGCGGCTCTCATGCTGGAGCTCGAGAAGCTGTTGGCCGGAAAGTCGACATCGCTAGCGATGGCTGGGTGAAGCCCTCGATCCGGGAATCGGTCTACCGGGATGCGATCTCCGTATGAAGAGCGACGCGGATCGCTTGCGCGACTCGGGGACGCAGTTGCTCAGGGCGTGACTGCGAGCGACGAGGCGCTGATCGTCGGTTTTGCCGATGGCAGGACAATTACCGTGCCGCTGGCCTGGTTCCCGCGTCTGGCGCACGGGATACCGGCGGAGCGAGCCCATTGGCGTCGTATTGGCGGCGGCGTGGGGATTCACTGGCCGGACCTGGACGGGGATATCAGCGTGGAAAGCCTGTTGGCGGGCCGGAGGTCTGGCGAGACTCAGGCGTCCCTTCGGCGATGGCTCAGGGCGCGTAAGGCCGGCTGAGGCTTGGCCGCCGCGTGGTTCCGTTGGCACCTCGCAGATCGCCTGTTGCTGCAATAATAGACCATTCGGGTCTGGTTGGCTTGAGTTTGGTACGCTGGTTGCTACAAACTGGATGGGAATGGGCATCAATATCGGTCTGGACATCGGGGCTATCAGTCTCAAACTGGCCGCCTTGGGCCGCCCCGCGGACCGGCCGATCCTGGATGCCTTGTGTGCTACGCACCCGCAGTTCCGCATGACGGAGATGGGGGGGCGTCCGCTGGTCCTTTCCGAGTACCGGCGCATCGCCGGCAGCCCCATTCAATCCACTTACGACCTGTTGCAGGAGTTCTACGAAATCGTTCCCGAGACCCAGGTGGAAGGCATACGCGTGACCGGGTCGGGCAGCCGCACCATCGCCAAAGTGCTGGGGCTGTTCTTTGAAAACGAGTTCAAGGCCATCGCGCGGATGATGGGGGCGGTCTACCCGCAGGTGCGCACGGTGTTTGAAATCGGCGGGGAAAGCTCGAAATACATCCGGCTCGATGGCGGCAGCATCGTCGACTATGACCGCTCGGGCGAGTGCGCGGCCGGTACCGGGTCGTTCCTGGATCAGCAGGCGCTGCGCATGCAGTATTCGGTGGAGGAAGTCGGCGGGATCGTCGGCACGGCCAAGACGGCGGCGCGGATCGCGGGGCGCTGCTCGGTGTTCGCCAAGAGCGACATGATCCACGCGCAGCAGAAGGGGTACTCGCCGGCGGAGATCCTGCGCGGGTTGTGCGACGCGGTGGCGCGCAACTTCAAGAGCTCCATCGTGAAAGGGCGGCCGGTGGAGGCGCCGGTGGCTCTCATCGGCGCGGTTTCGCAAAACGCGGGCGTGGTTGGGGCGCTGCGCGAGGCCTTCTCTCTTTCCGGCGCCGGCCTGCTGACGCCCGCGGAATACGCCTGGTGCGGAGCCATCGGAACCGCCATTCTCGAGGCTGAGGAGCAGCGCAAGCGGTCCATTCTGGAAATCCATCGCCTGCGCCAGCACGATTCCGAAGAGAAGGTGCAGGATACCGAACCGCTATCCACCGAGCATGTGGTGCAGTTGCGCGACCGCGTCGGCATGTACGTGCCGCCGCCCGGCGATAAGCCGATCCCGGCCTACATCGGGCTCGACATCGGCTCGGTTTCCACCAACGTCGCGGTGATCGATGAATCCGGCACCGTCATTCACGATGTCTACCTGCGAACGGCGGGGCGTCCCATCGAGGCCGTTCAGCAGGGGCTGGCGGAAGTGGAGAGCATCTGGGGCAAGCGGCTGAAGGTGTGCGGCGTGGGCACCACCGGGTCGGGGCGCGAGCTGATCGCGGAGTTCGTGGGCGCGGACGCGGTGAACGACGAAATCACGGCGCACAAGACCGGGGCCATCCACGTGAGCAACACGCTGGGCGGCGAGCCGGTCGACACCATCTTCGAAATCGGCGGGCAGGATTCCAAGTTCATCTCGATTGAAAACGGCGTGGTGGTGGATTTCGCCATGAACGAAGCCTGCGCCGCGGGTACCGGGTCGTTCCTGGAGGAGCAGGCGGAGAAGCTCGGCATCAGCATCAAGGGCGAATTCGCGAAGCTGGCGCTGGCGTCGCCCAGCCCCACCCGTCTGGGCGAGCGCTGCACGGTCTTCATGGAGCGCGACGTCACCGGCTGGCTGCACAAGGGCGAAACCGTGCCCAACCTGGTGGCGGGCCTGTCGTACTCGATTGCGCTGAATTATCTGAACCGTGTGGTGCGCGGCCGCAAGATCGGCAAGGTGATTTACTTCCAGGGCGGCACGGCGTATAACGACGCGGTCACGGCGGCGTTTGCCAGTCTGCTGGGGAAGAAGATCACGGTGCCGCCGTACAACGGGGTGATGGGGGCCATTGGAATGGCGCTCATCGCGCGGCAGTGGCACCAGGCCACGGGAGCGGCGAGCCGGTTCCGCGGATACGATCTGCATAAGCTGCGATTGGCGACGCGCGACTTTGTCTGCAAGGCATGTTCGAATCTTTGCGACATGAAGCAGTTCGATATCGAGGGGCAGAAGAGTTACTGGGGAGATAAGTGCTCGGATAAGTTTCGCAAGCCGTCGTTGACGGGGCGGAAACCGGTGATTGAGGATTTGTTCGCGTATCGGGAGGGGTTGCTGGAGGGCGGCCAAAAGACACCGGCGACAAGATCGCCGGCGCCACAAATACGCGTAGGGCTGCCGCGGGCTATGTCGCTGCTGGACCAGTTGCCGTTCTGGAGGCGGTACTTCGGGGAGCTGGGGATCGAGACCGTGCTCTCGCCGGTGACCGATCCGCGCATTTCGGCGGCGGGCATCGATATGGCGGTGGCGCAGCCGTGCTATCCGGTGCAAGTGGCTCACGGCCACGTGCAGGCGCTGGCGGAGGCGGGCGTCGACTACATCCTGATTCCCAACATCGCGGACTCGGAAGGGGGCGAAGGCCAAACCTGCCCCTCGCACTATTGCCCGTGGAACCAGACGCTGCCGTGGGTGCTGCGGTCCGCGCCGGCCCTGGCGCCGCACCAGCACAAGTTTCTCATTCCGACCCTGCACTTCCAGCTTGGCCCGGCTCAAATAAAGAAGGCGCTGGCGGAGACCATGCGGCGCATCGGCGTGACACGTCGCGCGAGCGACCGCGCGGTGGAGGCGGCCTACGCGGCGCAGCGCGAGTTCCAGGAGAAACTGCTGGCGGCCGGCCGGCGGGCACTCGAAACCCTGGAATCCACCGGGGAGCCCGGGCTGATCGTGGTGGGACGCAGCTACAACATTTACGACCGCGGCGTGAACTGCGACATCCCGCGCAAGCTGCGCCACAGGTACGGCGCCAACGTCATTCCGCTGGACTTCCTGGTGACCGGCCGCGAGCCGGTTGCCGATACGCACGCCAACATGTTCTGGGCCTCGGGAAGGAAGATACTGGACGCGGCGCGCCTGGCGGCCACGCACCCCAACCTGCACGTGGTCTACATCACCAATTTCAAGTGCGGGCCCGATTCCTATATCAAGCATTTCGCCCGCGAAGCCGCCGGCGCGCCGCTGCTGGTCCTGCAATTCGACGGGCACGGCAACGACGCCGGCTACATGACGCGCTGCGAAGCGTACCTCGACAGCAAAGGGATTCTGCGATGTTACCAACCGTCGACGGAGCCGCCGCCCCTCCTGGCGAGCATCCACTAAGCGGCAAGCGCATTTACATTCCGCCGATGGCTTACGGCAGCGCGCAGGCGTTCGCCTCGGCCTTTCGCGCCATCGGCCTGGAGGCGGAGCCTACGCCGCCCTCCGACAGCCGCACGCGAGAACTGGGCGCGCGCTACACTTCGGGCGACGAATGCTATCCGGCCAAGGTGACGGTGGGCGATTTCATGAAGGTCCTGGAGCGGCCCGCCACCGACCACACGCGCGTGGCGCTCTTCATGCCGACGGCCCAGGGCCCCTGCCGCTTCGGGCAGTACGCGCCCTATCTGCGCCACATTCTGGACGCCAACGGATACCAATCGGTGGAGATCCTCTCGCCCAGCAGTCAGAACGCCTATGCGGGCCTCGGCACGCTCGCCAAACCGTTCGTGCGCACGGGTTGGCGCGCGCTGCTGTGCGCCGACCTGCTGCAAAAGCTGCTGCTCATGTACCGCCCGTATGAGGAGCGGCGCGGCGACACGGAAACGGTCTATACGGAGTCGCTGGCCGACCTGTGCCGCACGCTGGAGGAGACTCCGGTCGAGCCGGGGGTGCAGCTCCATTCGCTGCGCGATTCCATGGTCCGCAGCCGCGACCGTTTCCGCAAGCTGGCGGCACAGCGCAGTGCCCGGCGCCATCCGCTGATCGGAATCGTGGGAGAGATTTTCTGCCGCCTGAACACGTTCTCGAACGAGAACCTGGTGGAGTGTCTGGAAGAATACGGCGCGGAGGCGTGGATCTCGGACCTGGTGGAGTGGATCTGGTACACCAATTCCGAACACTTCCGGAAGCTGAAGTTGGAGGGACGCATCTGGACGCTGGAAGCGCTGGGCGCGTGGGTGCGGAAGCGCGTGCAGAAGCAGGACGAACACATCCTGATAGCGCCGTTCGAGGAAGATTTCGCGGGCCGCGAGGAACCCGA
>JBAWDI010000559.1:0-10815 GCA_049590695.1 Bryobacteraceae bacterium | reverse complement strand
AGGTCGCGGTAGCTGTGCTGCTTATCCTTGTAGATGAGGATGTGGAAGGGGCAGTTCATGGGCTTGAGCTGGTACTCGGCGTCGTCCAGCTCCATGCGCGTGAACATGTTCTGGGCGTAAAAACCGGCGTGGCCCGAAGTCTTCCACAGATCGAAGCGCGCCACGTGCGGGGTATAGACCAGCGAGTAGCCGCGCTTCAGGTACTGGTCGCGCATCCAGTCTTCCAGCAGCTTGCGGATGATGCCGCCCTTGGGGTGGAAGAAGATGAGGCCGGGGCCGGCCAGCTCCTGGATGCTGAACAGGTCGAGTTCCTTGCCCAGCTTGCGGTGGTCGCGCTTCTTGGCCTCCTCGACCTGCTTGAGATAGGCGTCCAGGTCCTTCTGAGTGAAGAAGGCGGTGCCATAGATGCGCTGCAACTGCTTGTTGTGCTCGTCGCCCTTCCAATAGGCGCCGGCGATGGAGAGCAGCTTGAAGGCCTTGATTTTGGAGGTGCTGGGCACGTGCGGACCGCGGCAGAAATCGATGAAGTGGGGTCCCAGGGTGTACTCGGAGAATATTTCGCCGGCGCGCTCATCGATCAACTCGCATTTCATCCAGGCGTCGGAATACTTTTTGAGGCCTTCGTCCTTGCGGGTATAGATGCGCTCGTAGGGGAGATCGCGCGATTGAAGCTCCCACATTTTCTTTTCGATCCGCTCGAGGTCTTCCGGCGTGAACGGCGCGGGGCGGTCGAAGTCGTAGTAGAAGCCGTTGTCGATGGGCGGGCCGATGCCCAGCTTGGTCTCGGGATAGAGCTCGAGCACGGCCGCGGCCAGAAGATGGGCGGAGGAATGGCGGTAGACATTGAGCGATTCGGGATCCTTGGCGGTGAGGATCTGCAAGGCGGCGTCCTTTTCGAGAGGGCGGGTGAGGTCGTACAGCTCTCCGTCGACCCTGGCGACGATGGCGGCGTCGGCGAGGCGAGGGCTGATGGACTTGGCGATATCGATGGGACGCGTCCCCGGCTCGACGGGCTGTTTGCTGCCGTCGGGCAGAGTAATTTCGATGGTGCTCATAGGGAATTTTCAGCGTAACACGCGCGGCGGGACGAGTGACGCTGCGCTATCATGAACAAAGGCTCATGATTGTCTCCAGTCAAGCCGGGATCGACGAAACCCCGCTGGTTGCGCAGGCGCGGGAAGGCGATGCGCGGGCCTTCGGGGAGCTGGTGAAGCAATACGAAGGCAAGATTTTCCGGCTGGCCCAGCACGTGACGCAGAACCGCGAGGATGCGGAAGACGTTCTGCAAGAGACGTTCATGAAAGCCTACGAGCACCTGGATCAGTTTCAGGGCAACTCGAAGTTTTACACCTGGATTGTTCGCATTGCGGTGAACCAGGCGCTGATGAAGCTGCGCCGCCGGAAGACCGACCGGTTGGTATCGCTCGATGAGACCATCGATACCGGCGAAGACACGGTGGTACGGGAGATCGCAGCCTGGGGTGAGGACCCCGAGCGGCGCTTCTCGCGGGAGGAACTCGGGAGCATTCTGGATTCGGCGATTCAGAGCCTGGAGCCGCCCTACCGCTCGGTTTTCGTGCTGCGCGACATCGACGAGCTGTCGACCGAGGAGACGGCGGACGTCCTGGGCCTCACTGTGCCGGCCGTGAAGAGCAGGCTGTTGCGGGCCCGCTTGCAGTTGCGCGAAAGGCTGACGCGTTTCTTCAAACGCAAGGGAGACGACGCCTTTGCTTACATGTAAAGACTTTCTGAACGAGTTGAGCGAGTACCTGGACGAATCTATCGATGCCGAAACCCGGGCCAAGCTGGATCGGCACATCTCGGAGTGCCCGAATTGCTGGGTAATCGCCGACACCACCAAGAAGACCATCCAGATTTATAAAGGCATGGACCCGTATCCGATTCCGCCTGACGTGGAGACGCGTCTGATGCAGGCGCTCGAAAAGAAGATGGCGGAGAAGCGGACGTAGCCCTTGTCGCGGCGGGCAACGCGGTTCCAGCCTGGTACCTGAAGTCTGGTGTGGATAGTGTGGAGGAGGTATCGGGAGCAGTAGAGTGGGCAAGAATCGCGTACTGGAAAACCAGCGCCGCGAACGTGAGCATGTGGCGGAACCGCACCGCCCGCTTGGGTTGATGGTTCATTGGGTGATCCAAGCTCACCTTGCGGTGAACTTCTACAGGTAATTGATCGGCGGGTTCAGGGAGAACTGTAGGCTGGCGGGCGAAATTTCGAACAGGAAATCGCCGGCCTGCTCGCCGCCGGTGATCGGGATCTGGCCGGTGCCGGGTGCGCGACTGAAAGCGGCGATGGGTCAGGGAGATAATAGGCAAGCTAAAGCATGCCCCACCCATGTTATCCTAACTGCGGATGTTCACTCGGCCGCGTAAAGCCCGTGTTTTGTTCGGACTATCCGACATCATCCTGGTTGCGCTGGCCTTCCAGGCGGCGTACCAGACGCGCGCGATCCTGCATCTCCAGCGCGTGTTCTATCTGACCGTGGAGCAAAAGGCCCTGGTTTTGGGGTTCGCGCTGGTCGCCTGGGTCACCATCGGGCTGTGGCTGGGGATTTACGAAAAGCTCGGTTCCGGGCACCCGCGGATCATCCTGCGCGATACCGTGCGCCAGTGCGCTTTTGGCGCGCTGTGCCTGGTGCTGTTCGAGTACGTGCTGCGCCTGGACCTCAGCCGCTTCTTTCTGGGCCTATTCTCCGCTTACGCCTGGGTTCTGCTGCTGCTGTTCCGGCTGACGGCGGGGCGGGTGGTGGGAGTGATCCGCCGCGGGTTCGCGGCGCCGCACTACGTGATGGTGGTGGGAACCGGGGAGCGCGCCATTCGCATGGCGGAGGCGCTGGAACAATCGGCGGAATACGGCGTCCGGTTGCGCGGCTTCCTGAGTGAGCGATCGGAAGACGCTCCCGCTGAAATCGCGCTCGGCGCGCTGTATAAAGTCCAGCCCATCGGCGAGTTGCCCTCCATTCTGCGGCAGCACGTGGTGGATGAGATCATCTTCGCGGTGGGCAGCGAGAGCCTCGCCAACCTGGAAGAGGTCTTTCTGCTGTGCGATGAGGAAGGCGTGCGCACGCGCGTGGCGGTGGATTTCTTCCCGCACGTCAACAGCACGGTCTCGCTCGACCGCTTCGGCTCGACGCCCCTGCTGACGTTTTCCGCGGCCCCCTACGACGAGATCCGGCTGCTGGTGAAGCGCCTGACCGATATCGCCGCCGCCGCCGCCGGCCTGGTGGTGCTGGCGCCCTTCATGGCGGCGATTTCAATTCTGATCCGGCTGACTTCGCCCGGCCCCGCGATCTTTCGCCAGGTGCGCTGCGGGTTGAATGGGCGCCGCTTCCTGTTCTACAAGTTCCGCTCCATGTGCCAGAACGCGGAGGAGCTCAAGCCCGCGCTGGAGCACCTCAACACGCGCGAGACGGTTTTCAAGATTCCGCACGATCCGCGGCTGACGCCCGTGGGGCGCTACCTGCGGAAGTTTTCCATCGACGAGTGGCCGCAGTTATGGAACGTGCTGCGCGGCGACATGTCGCTGGTGGGACCGCGCCCGGCGGTTCCCGGCGAAGTCGACCGGTACCAGCGCTGGCAGCGCCGCCGCCTGCGCATGCGTCCCGGTCTCACCTGCCTGTGGGCTATTTCCGGACGCGATAACGTCGATTTCGAAACCTGGATGAAGCTGGATATGCAGTACATTGATAATTGGTCGTTGGCGCTGGATTGGAAGATTTTGCTGCGCACCATTCCCCATGTGCTCATCGGGCACGGCGCCAACTGAAAGGGGCATTTATGCACCTGATTCCGACGCAAGAGGAGGTCGTAAGCGTGCTGAGGGAAACCGGCGCGCTGCGCGACGGCCATTTCGAATACCCTACCGGCTTGCATTCCAACGAGTACTTGCAGGTCCCGCTGGCCATGCGCTACTACCAGTATCAGCGCATGTTGTCGGTGGGGTTGAGCCGGCTGTTGCGCGCCAACCCCGAAATCCGGGCCATCGTGCCGCATCTTTCCATCGTCACGCCGGCGACCGGCGGCCTGCCGGTGGCCTACGGCGTGTGCGAGGCGATGCGCGCCAAACAGGTGTATTGGGCCGAACGCCAGCGCGATGCCGAGGCGTTCCGTTTCCGCCAGTACCTGGAGCCCGAGCCTGGTGAGCAGGTGGTCATGGTGGACGACATCCTGCGCACCGGCAACAAGCTGACGGAGCTGAAAACGCTTCTGGAATCGCGCGGGGCTATCGTGATGGGGCTGGCGGTGATTATCTACCAGCCGACGCCGCAGACCCTCGGTTTCGGCTCTCTCCCGCTGTACTATCTGGCCAAACTGGAGGCCAGCTACTATGCCGCGGGCGCCGAGTGCGCGCTGTGCAAGCGCGGTCTGCCCCTCGAAAAGGTGTGGATCTGAATTACGAACCACGAATTGCTGAATTTCGGTGCAGAATGTCTCAAACCCGTTACGACGCGACGTTTTCCCCCGGTTGCAGGGCACATTTTCACAGGCTTTTCCACAGTCGCGTGGAAAACTGCTGGTACTGGCGGTTCGAGAAGATGGTACATTGTTTACGATCCGACTGACGTGGTTATGTCAAGACTCTGCCTGCTTGCGATGCTCTGTTGCGCCCCGCTGGTGGCGCAAGACACGGACGCGGAGAAGCTCGCGCCCTACTATCCCACGCCGGAGATCATCGTCGAGAAGATGCTGGAGCTGGGCGGCCTGAAGGCGGGAGAGAAGATGTTCGACCTGGGCTCCGGCGACGGCCGAATCGTGATCATGGCTGCCCAGAAGTTCCATGCCGAGGCCGTGGGCATCGAGTTGGACGCGGACCTCTGGAGGCAGAGCACCGAGAAGATCCGCAAGCTGGGACTGGAAAAGAACGCCCACATCGTGAATGGCGATCTGCTCAAGCAAAACTACAGCTCGGCGGACCTGGTCACGGTCTACCTCTTGCCCGACCCGGTCAATACCAAAGTCCAGCCGCTGCTGGACAAGCAACTGAAGAAAGGGGCTAGAGTAGTGTCTCACGATTTCGAGTTCCGGAACTGGACGCCCGAAAAGGTCGAAAACATCGCCGACGACGGCGAGGGCCGGAGCCACACGCTGTATCTGTATCGGAAGTGATTACGTGCCGTATTCGCTGAAGTTCGACTGGCCGCGTCAGATTGCATGGGTGCGGGTGCTGTTGGCGGCCGCCGCCCTGGGCATCAGCTACTTTTTCCCTTCGCGCGCGACTCCGCTGCTTTTTTTCTATGGCTTGCTGGTGCTGTACCTGGTCCTCAGCCTCGTCGTGGCGGTCCGCGGCATCAGGCCGGGCGGCCTGGTGGGCCTGCTGGCGCTGTTCTGCGACGCGATCTGCTTCTTGGCCCTGGTTAGCTTCGGCGCCGACCGTCTATGGCTGGCTTCCGTTTTCTTCCTTTATCTTCTGGCCGAAGCTTTGGCGTTTTACGGGCCGGTGGAGGTGGTGATGGTTGTGGCCGTCGCCGCGGTCTTCTGCGCTGTACTCCCTTATGACGGGACCCGGGGTGTACTTGTGGCTGGCGCCCTGACCTGTGGTTACGCGGTCCACAAACGCCGCCGGGAAACCCGCATCGAGCGGTTGAACGAAAAGTTGCAAGAAGTGCGAAAGGAGGCGGAGAAAGCCCGCGAGACGGAGCGCCAGCGAATCGCGTCGGACTTCCACGATGGCCCGCTGCAAAGCTTCATCAGTCTGCAAATGCGCCTGGAGATCCTGCGCAAACTTCTCGAGCGCGACTTCCATGCGGGCATCCAGGACCTGATGGGGTTGCAGACGCTGGCGCAATCCCAGATCCGCGACCTGCGCGTATTTCTCCACAGCATGCGTCCGGTGGACATGGATGGCGCCAGCCTGGTGGCCACAGCCCGGCGCACCGCCGAATCCTTCCAGAAGGAAAGCGGCATTCCGGTGACGTTTCTGGGAACCAGCACCCCGCTCGGGCTGTCGCAGGAAGCGACCGCCGAGGTCCTGCAGATGCTTCGCGAAGCGTTGCACAACGTGCAGAAGCACGCGGGCGCCACGCGCGTGGCCGTGAGCATGGAGAAGACGGACCGCGGCCTGGAGATTTCGGTGGACGACAACGGCCACGGTTTCAACTTCGCCGGAACCTACACGCTGGAAGAGCTGGAGATGCTGCGGCTGGGTCCCGCCAGTCTGAAGCGGCGCGCGCGCTCTCTGAACGCGGACCTGCAATTGGAATCGCGCCCGGGCCGCGGGGCGGGTCTGAAGTTCCGGATACCGCTGCAATGAGGGGGGGCAATGTGGGGCAGGATGGCATCCGGCGCGGCGGTTGGCAACCGCCGCCGGCCTGCCAAGGCCGGGCCCAGGGGGCACCCCCAATCGGCCGCAGCTTACAAAGCTGCCCCACAATCCTGCTCCTCGGTCTCCTGGCCTTATCGGGTTGTGGCCGCTACGCCGATTTTGCGCTGCCGACGGTCTCGGGCGGCGATCCCACCATGACGTTGGCTTTTGAGGCGCAGGCGGAGCCTGTGCTTACGGGCGGAGACGGCTGGGAATCGCACGACGTCCTCAACCCGTCTGTGATCTCTCATCCCCTGGCCCTCCTGAATTTTTACTCCGGCTTCGACGGGCGCACGTGGCGCACGGGCCTCGCGGTCTCTGAAGACGGCACTCACTGGCAGAAGAAAGGTGTGATCCTCTCGCCCGATCGGCGGACCTGGGAAGGGTCTTACATCGCCGCCAACGGCTCCGCGCTCTTCCATGAGAACCAATTCTGGTATTGGTATCAGGCCGGCCCGAGGGAGAGGCCCCGCATCGGGCTGGCTCGCGCCGCGGATACCCACTCCTGGCGCAAAGAGCCAAGGCCCGTGCTCGAGCCGGGGCCGTACGGGAGCTGGGACGAGTACGGCGTGGCCGATCCTGACGTGGTGCGCATCGAGCCGTATTTCTACCTCTTCTATCTCGGCCAGGACCGCGCTCGCCGCCAGCGCCTGGGCGTCGCGCGTTCCAAGAAAGGCGTCCGCTGGGAGAAGCTCCGCAGCAACCCGGTCCTGGAACTGGGCGACGCCGGCGCGTTCGACGAGAACGGTCTGGGCGAGCCGGCCGTATGGAATTCGCACGGTTTCTATTGGATGCTCTACACCGGCCGCGACACCAGCGAGAACCGCCGCCTGGGACTGGCGCGCTCCACCGACGGCGTCCACTGGGGGAAACTCGCGGTGGTCTTCGGCGGTGACCAGCCATGGGATGCGAAGGTGGTCTGCGACCCCACGGTGGAGGTGGCGGCCGGCGTCATCCGCGTCTGGTTCGGCGGCGGCGACGTCGCCTCGCCCGATGAAAATCTGCACGGGAAGATCGGGGTGGCGATCCTGCGGCCGGTTCGTACCACCCGGTGACGACGATTATTGGACGACCGCGTACTCGCCACTCACGCCGCCGCCCTCGATCTTGACATGGCTGGCATCGGTCCACTGCACGGTCACAACCCCGCCACCTACTCTCCGCAATTCTACCTGTACATGCCCACCACCCGCGGCCGGCACGACGACCAGCCACCAGCGTTCATTCTCATCTGTACCGTAGTACGAACCGAACTGATCGGCGCGCCAGTCGAACATTCTCTCAATCAACGCGATTTGCGTTCCATCCGGCGACCAGGAGGAATCCGTGCGGAACTGGTGGATCTCGCGGTACAGAAGCCGGTCCGCGGAATCGGGAGAGCGGACGTTCGGCTCCTCACTCGGAGCGCGTGGATACACGATTCCGCCGTCAATCATGAGATAGTCGCTTTGCGCAAACGGAGGCGCAAAGTGCGGCACCGGGCCGGCATGTGCGATGTGGCTGGAATCCGGAGACGGGCGGAATCCATAGCCGGAATATGAGGCGAGTTCTTTTCCGGTCGTCACGTCCACGACACGGTACTGCCCAACCGACGGATTGATGTGCGTGTCGATTCCGATCCGGCCGTTGCCCAGCCATTCGATCCCCATCACGGCGTTTCCGCTGTCCAGGGCCGGAATGGTCTTGAGCCGGGTTCCGCCCGCCGAGAGCAAAACCACCTCAGTAGGACACGACGGCTTGTCTACGGTCATGTTGGTGTAGTAGGCGACCTTCGCTCCGTCCGGCGCCCATGCAGGCTCTCGGCCTTTTTCGCAGCCGTCGCGCGTGAGTTGCAGGGGCGGCTCGCCTTCCCGCGTCAGCCAGATCTCGCCGTCCTTCCACTCCACTGGCGGGTGCTGAATGGCGCCGGCCATGGAAGCAATGCCGATCCAGACGGCGCACGTGACCGCTCGTTTCATTGGCCTCACCGCCTCTTCGCGAACTTCCAGGCGTGCTCCACAATCGTGCGCAGGTCCGTGTATTGCGGGCGCCAAGCCAGCTTGGTCCGCAGTTTGCCTGCGGCGGCAACCAGGCTCGGCGGGTCGCCTTCGCGGCGCGGGCCGATCACGTACGGGACCTTCCGGCCGGTTACTTCCTCCACCACCCGGATCATTTCCATTACCGTGTGGCCGGTTCCGGTGCCTACGTTGAACTGGCTGGTGGCGCCGCCGGCCAGCAGGTACTCCACGGCCAGAATGTGCGCTTGCGCCAGGTCGTTCACGTGGATGTAGTCGCGAATGCAGGTGCCGTCGGGCGTGTCGTAATCGTTTCCGAAAACGGTGATGGGGCTTCCCGTAATCACGGCGCGCAGCAGCAGGGGGAGCAGGTGCGTCTCGGGCTGGTGCTCTTCGCCCAAACGGCCCGCTGGGTCGGCGCCCGAGGCGTTGAAGTAGCGCAGCGAGACGCTGGTCAGATGGTGGATGCGGTCGAACCAGCCGAGCAGCGTCTCCACCATCACCTTGGATTCGCCGTAGGGGCTGACCGGCTGGATAGGAAACGTCTCCAGAATCGGATTGGTATGCGGATTCCCGTACACCGCCGCCGTGGACGAGAAGACCATGTGCCGGACGCCCGCCTCGACCATCGCGGTGAGGAGCGAGAGCGAGCCGCCCACGTTGTTGGCGAAATAGCGCTCCGGCTGGCGCATGGATTCGCCCACGGCGATGAAGGCGGCGAAGTGGATGACAGCCTGTGGCCGCTTTTCGCGCATGAGCTCGGCCAGGGCGCCGGTATCGGCGAGATCCAGCACATCGAGGCGGCCGGCGGGCACGTTATGCCGATACCCCTTGGAGAGATTGTCGACCACCGTGACGTCGTGCCCCTGCTCGAGCAGCAGGCGCACGGTGTGTGCGCCGATGTATCCGGCGCCGCCCGTAACCAGGATTCGGATGCTCACAAGAACTAGAATACTTCTATCGCATCGACTACCGCCTGGCGATGGGCGGGGCGCGCCTCCCATTGGCCGGTTAGGCGCAACATAGAAGTGATGTCCCCAGGTGAAGCTCCGTAGGAGCGAGAGAAAGCAGCCCACGGCGCGAGTGGGGGAATAGCGAAATCGACCAAGCCCGGCGAAAGAACGTTCTTCCGCCCCCTACGGGGGCTACCACGGTTGCTCACCGGTCCCACGGCTTACGCCGAATACGCGTTAACCTAAGGCTTGCCTTCACTCTGAAACTAGCGTATGCTGTTGCTGTGACGAACTTGACGGAGCGCACTGCGGTACTGGACAGTTGGGGAATCCTGTGCACGTTCCTGCCAGAGGATTGGGTTGATCAGGCATGGGAACTCGGCGTAATGCAGCGGGCACGCTATATCAAGGATCCAGCGGTCGTGCTCCGGTTGCTGCTCATGCATGTTGGGGCCGGTTGCTCGCTGGCGGAGACCGCCGCGCGCTGCCGGGCGGCTGGATTGGCGCAGATCAGTTCGGTGGGCGTGTTTAAGAGACTGCGTGCCGCGGAGCCGTGGTTTCGCTGGCTAGCTCTGCAGATGCGAGGGGCAACCACGTTGCCCATGCAACTGCTGGGGCGCCGCCTTCGCGCCGTGGATGCCACGTCGGTTCACGAACCCGGAACAACGGGAACGGACTGGAAACTCCACTATTGCGTGAATTTGGGCGATCTGCACTGCGATTTTTTTCAACTTACCGATATCCGGGAAGGAGGCGAGACGTTTCGGCGCGTGCCCGTCGTGCCTGGCGACGTTCTGATGGGAGACCGTGTTTACGCAGCGCCGCCCGGCGTGTCGCATGTCGTGAGCCGGGGAGGCGACGTGATCGTCCGGCTGAATCGTGCGGCCCTGCCGTTGTATGAACCGAGTGGCGAGCGCATAGAGTTACTGCCCCGTTTGCGCCAACTGGGGGAAAAGCCGCGCGAGTATCAGGCGCATGTCAAGGACCCGCGCGGAGGTTGGATTCATGGCCGGTTACTCGCTCTGCGGCAGAGCGTAGAAGCGACCCGATGGGCGCAGAAGCGGATGCAGCGCCGCGCCCAGCGCAGCCAAGAGACGGTCTCCCGTGAATCGTTGGAATGCGCGGAGTATTTCATGGTGTGGTCAACGTTACCTGCTGCGGTGCCCACCGCGCAAATACTGGAGTTCTACCGATTGCGTTGGCAAATCGAGTTGGTTTTCAAACGCATGAAATCGATATTAGGCGTTGGCCATTTGCCCAAGAAGGATCCCCTCAGTGCGCAGTCTTGGCTGGAGGGGAAGCTGTTTGTAGGCTTGCTGATCGAGCGCATGATCCACACTGCCGAAGCTATTTCCCCCTGGGGCTACACCTTGGCAGCCTCGCCGCAGCCGCTGGCGCGAGGTTGAGTTTCTTTACAGACAAGTCGGCGCTGCGCTCCTGACACCCCAGGACCTCTCGACCGTCCTTGACAACTGGGATGCGATCACCAAGGTTCTCGCGGAACCGCACCGAAGGCGGCGTCGCTTCAATTTCAGAGCGTAGGGCCTCCTTA
>JBAWDI010000558.1:0-1687 GCA_049590695.1 Bryobacteraceae bacterium | reverse complement strand
GAGCTTCAAGCGGGTGCGCGCCGAAAAGCCCATCCGCATTGTGGAGGATGCCAGCGCCGGCATGCTTCCCAAGACCAAGCTCGGCAAACAGATGTACCGCACGTTGAATGTTTACGCGGGTGTCCGTCTTCCGCACGCGGCACAGAAACCGGCCGCGCTGGTTGTGAAACGGAAGGTACAAGTTTAGTGTTAGCGACCATAGATCAACATTTAGGTACGGGCCGCCGTAAACGTTCGGTGGCTCGTGTGTTCTTACGGCCCGGCACGGGCGAGATCAAGGTCAATCATCGCGCGTTCGAAGATTACTTCCCCACGGAAAGTGCGCGCGCCGTGGTGCGGCAGCCTTTGCAGGCCACCGAGACCATGGAGAAGTTCGACATCTTGATACTCGCCGATGGCGGCGGCGTCGCCGGCCAGGCGGGCGCGGCCCGTCTGGGAATTGCACGGGCTTTAGTGGAGTTCAATGCGGAACTGCGGTCCCGGCTGAAAAAGCTCGGGCTTCTGACCCGCGACCAGCGCGCCCACGAACGGAAGAAATATGGCCAGAAGGGCGCTCGCAAGCGGTTCCAGTTCTCTAAACGATAAGGTTCCCCGTGAAGCAGCCTTCTGTTCCGTTTTCCGCGGCGCAAATCTCGCTTTGGACCGCGCGGCGGATGGCGGAACAATGGTGGCTCTCAACTATTTGAGGAGGTAGTTTGCCCGCAATCTCGATGAAGGAATTGCTCGAAGCAGGCGTTCATTTCGGGCACCAGACCAAGCGCTGGAATCCGAAGATGAAAGAGTACATCTTCGGCGAACGCAACGGAATTTACATCATCGACCTTCAGAAGACCCTGAAGATGTTCAAAGACGCCGCCCGGTTCGTGGGCGAGATGGCCGCGCAGGGCAAGAACGTGCTCTTCGTGGGCACCAAGCGCCAGGCGCAGGAGGCCGTCGCCGAAGAGGCCAAGCGCTGCCAGATGTACTTCGTGAACCAGCGCTGGCTGGGCGGTCTGCTCACCAACATGCTGACCGTGCAGAAATCCATCAAGCGCCTGAAGGAACTGGAAGCCATGGCGTCGGTGGAAGGCGGCTATGCCGGCCGGCCCAAGAAAGAAGTCATCCGGCTGGAGCGCGAGCGCAAGCACTTGGACCAGAACCTTTCGGGCATCAAGGATATGCCCGGGCTGCCCGACGTGCTGTTCGTGATCGATTCCAACAAGGAAAGCATCGCCGTGAAGGAAGCGCGGCGGCTGGGCATCCCGGTGGTCGCGATCGTCGATACCAACTGCGACCCGGACGAAGTGGACTACGTGATTCCGGGCAACGACGACGCCTTGCGCGCCATCCGCCTGTTCGCCAGTAAGATCGCGGACGCCGTGGTGGAAGGCCGCGCGCTGGCCACCGAGCAGGACTTCACGGCCGACAAGATTGTTCAGGACGAAACGCCGGCGGAAGAAGGCATGGTGGAGTACACCGAGTACGTAGACCCGAAGTATGCCGAGAAGATCATGGCGGAGAGCCTGAGCATGGCAGATGAGCCGGTTCCTGTTTCACCGCGCAAGGGTCCCGCTTCGGAGACGGCTGAACCGGTGGGCGAGGCGGCGGTGACGGAGAGCGGGCAGTAGGGTTACAGCGGCATCCGCTCAGGCGGAGCCGCCACCGTTAGAAGCCGTGAAAGAATGGCAAGCTAAAGCATGCCCCACCA
>JBAWDI010000557.1:0-2667 GCA_049590695.1 Bryobacteraceae bacterium | reverse complement strand
CAAAAAGCAGCGAATGGAAAGTGTCGGCTTTCCGCCGTGTCTCACTCTTGGGGTCCACCGCACCCCGAACAACGTCGGCACGGACGCCGACGTGGCAACCTGAAAGGTCGCTCCACGGATCGAGCGCAGGCGCATTTCTTGCGTCGCACCACACCAGGCTTATTTAAGTGGCATTGGGCGCTTTCGCCTGCCAACCGATTTTTCCACAGTCCCGTCAGAGAGCGGTTACCGCCCCCACTTTTTCCAGCAGCGCAGTGCGGCGGCGGCGCACCGAAGGCGATTCCACCAGCGTGAATCCGGCCTCGCGGGCCGCCTTCAATTCGGCGTCAAACAGCGAAGCTGTGACGTGCCCCGCTGGTTCCACCAGGAGCAGCCGCGCCCCCGGCTTCGAGGCCCGCCCCACCTCGCCGAAGAACGCGGCGGCAGCCGGCAGCTCATGCACCACGGCGGATGCCAGCGTGAAGTCCACCAAGCCCTCCAAATCCGCGATACCCAGCGAATCGGGCGCCGCCAGACGCGCGTCCACGCGGTCGAGAACCCCGGCCTTGGCCGCGCGCCGCCGCAACCCATCGAGCATACGGGGCTGAATGTCGACGGCGATCACCCGGCCCGATCCGCCCACCAGGCGGGCCAGCTCCAGCGTGAAGAAACCCATTCCGGGGCCCGGTTCCAGCACCGTCATGCCTGCGCGGACGTGCCCGGCCAGCATTTGGGCCGGATGCTGGAACATCCGCCGTACCGGACTCGCCAGCAGGTAGCCAAGCCACCAGGGGCAGACGCGGCGAGGCCGCTCCGTCGTCATGATGGTGTCACCCGGCGGTGAGATACAATTCCATCATGCCTAAATGTCCCTACTGCAAACAGGTTGTCACCCTGGAAAAAATCCGGAGGGAGCACGACGAGGTTTCCCTCCCCGAGGGAGTTCAACGGGAAGTCTCCGGCGTGATCAAGAAGGAGATCATGTACTCCTGCCCGCATTGCGATTCCATTCTCGGGTTCGGGTTCTTCATCGGCGGGCTATTGACCAACCGGCCGTGACCCTTCCACCGCCCGTGAATAGAACCCCGCCAGGTCGCTCTTCAATTGCTTGAGCGCATCCAGGTTCAGGTAAATCATGTGCCCCGAGGGGTAGTATCCGAACTCGATGTTCCCGCGCAGCTTGGGCTCCAACTCCATGTGCGCCAGATCGTACTCGGTGATGAAGAACGGGGTTGCCAGATCGAACAGGCCATTGGCCGAGAACACTTTCAGCCTGGGATTCTTGCGCATGGCATCCGCCAGGTCTCCCGCCACGTAAGCATCCCGCATGGGCTGCGCCCCTCGTCCGCCTCCGCCTCCGCCGCCGCTGCTCCCCAGGCGGTGGGTGTGATCCCACGTCTGGTTGATGTTCTCTCCACTGGGAAGGTAAGTCTCCTTGGACGTGTACTTCAGCTCGCGGTCCAGATAGTCGTGGAATGCCGACACAAACGCGCCCGTGATGCCGGTGCTCGAGGGATCGTAACCGGGAGTCTCGCCGGCGGCGTCCAGATCCGTTCCTTCGAACCGCGCATCGTACCGTCCGATAATCAGCCGCTGGTCGCGCATTAACTCCTTGCGGAAACGCGTCGGACTGACGCGCAGATTGGCTTCCTTGATGTAGTGCGCCGCGAGGCCGGTGTACCCCGCCAGCTTCGCCGCGATCGAGTCCGCCTGCGCCTGCGGCAGGTTGTGTCCCTGCGCCAGGGCTTCCGCATAAGGCCCCCGCGCGAAGGCCCGGACTTCGTTCAAAAACGCCTTCTCGTCCGCGGGCTTATGCGCGATCTTCCCGAAGTGCCAGGCGATGGCCGCGTAGGAAGGCAGGTTTCCAATGAAGACCGCGTCGCTGCCC
Organism: Bryobacteraceae bacterium; assembly: GCA_049590695.1. Taxonomy (GTDB): domain Bacteria; phylum Acidobacteriota; class Terriglobia; order Bryobacterales; family Bryobacteraceae; genus Fen-178. Next base: position 800 of record JBAWDI010000557.1, on the reverse strand, counting down.
GGAGCCATGGTGAAGTAGTTGAGAATCGTCGACATCAAAATGATGCCGTTCAACTGCATCCCGCTGGTATCGAGCGCATCCGCCAGCGCCGCCGAACGCGTGGTGCCGTACGATTCGCCGAACAGGAACTTGGGCGAGTTCCACCGGTGGTTTACCGTCACGTAGCGTTGAATGAACTTCTCGAACGCCTGTACGTCCTGGTCGGTGCCGGCGAAGTTCTTGATGGTCCCCGTTCCCACCGGCCTCGAAAACCCGGTCCCCACGGCATCCACAAACACCAGATCGGTCTCGTCGAGCAGGCTGTACTGGTTTGGCGCCACCTGGTAAGGAGCGGGTCCGGTAGCCTCCGGACTGGCTGTCACCACCCGCACCGGCCCCACCGAACCCATGTGCAGCCACAGGCTTGCCGAGCCCGGTCCGCCGTTATACAGGAACGTAACCGGCCTGGTGCGAAGATCGCTTACGCCCACCAGGGTGTACGCGACATAAAAGACGGTGCCGTACGGCTTGGCGTCGTCGCCATCGATCAGCAGGGTCCCCGCCGTGGCGCTATAGTGGATGGTCTTGCCATCCAGCAACAGCTCATGATCGGTGACGGAACTGGTCTCCGGCGGAATGGGAGTCGCAGCCGCCTCAGCCGGGCGGGCGGCTGGCGGTTCAGTGGCCGGCCCTCTCTGCGCAAAGGCGCAGGAGGCCGCTAACAGCAAGCAAATTGTGAAGTGTTTCATGTCCCTTTCGCGTATTGTCTCACAAAAGCCGATCACAACTGGTTGTCTCAATGGAATCAATAACTTAGTCTC
>JBAWDI010000556.1:0-12156 GCA_049590695.1 Bryobacteraceae bacterium | reverse complement strand
TTCCTGGCCCGCCGCGCCGAGGATGCCGAGTTCCTCCTCCAGTTCCCGCGTCAGCGCCTGCTCGGGCGTTTCACCGGGCTCCACTTTGCCTCCCGGGAATTCCCATTTGAGCGGGTGAGACTGCTCGCGCTTCCTCCGGCAAATCAGACACCGCCCTTGGCGCTCAATGACCCCCGCCACCACCTGAACCATGCCAATATTGGAGCATAGATCCGGGGAAGACGGATAAATGTACCCTCCGCGCCTGATCGAGCACTTTCAGAACCCGCGCAATGTGGGTGAGCTCGCGCCGCCGGCGGTGACCGTGGAGGTTTCCAATCCGGCCTGCGGCGACATTCTGCGTCTCTCCGCGCGGTTCGAGGCCGATGTGGCGGTTGAGGTGCGCTACAAGGTGCGCGGCTGCACCGCGTCGATCGCCGCCGGCTCCGCGCTCACGGAATGGATTGTGGGCAAGACGCGCGCCCAGATGGCGGCGTTCCACGCAGGCATCGTGGACCAGGCCGTGGGCGGTTTGGCCGCCGAATCCAAGCACGCTGCCGCGCTCTGCGCCGAGGGGGTGAAGCTGTTATTGGAGCGGAGCAGCCGCTGCTAGGCGCAGGCGCTCGATTTCCGTCGCCAGGTTGGCGAGCGACACGCGGCACTCGGGGAATTCGTGGCTGGCCGCTTCACGCTCGATCCGCTTGAGCACCGCGGCGGCCGCATTGGCCCCCACATTAGCGCAGGCGCCCTTGGAATAGTGCGCCAGCCGCATGCACTTCTGCGTATCTTCCTCGCGAATGGCAGATTCCAGGAACGGCATCTGCCGCGAAGTATCGTCAATCAACGTCGCCAGAATCTCGCGCATGAGCTCTTCGTCGTCGAGCGTCACGTCGCGGAGCTGCGCCCGGTCCAGCACGATAGTTGCGTCGGGAACCCGCACCACTTCATTGTGCCAGCACCAGGGCAAATCGGGAATCGGCGGAAGACCTTAGAACGGCCCACAAGTTGCCTTATCGCGGCCGCGCGGCGCCGAACGTGAAGGACGTTCCGATCACGCGGAGATTGGAATCCAACACCGCGCTGGCCAGGAATCCAGGGGCCAGCGGGGTGCCGAAACGCATGTCGAGCACCTCCACCCGCTGGCCGTTCTCGGGCTCCGAAACCGGCTCGATGCGCCAGAGCGGAAACTGTGCGAACCGCAGGAACTCCTGGATGGTGGGAGTGCGGCGCGCGGCCTCCAGGAGGGCGTTGGGCTCCGGTTTGTAGAAGAGGGTGCCGCGCGTGGGGTCGAAGTCGGCTGCCAGGTTCACGTCTTCCACCTCGTAAAAACCGCCGGTTTCCACCAAGCCCCGCCAGCGCAGAGGGTTGGCGGGGTGGGGCAGGGCGGCGACGCGCAGCGGGATCGAATCCCTATAGAGCCGCGAATCCAGCTCCGCCACGGCCCGCGCGTGGAAAACGCCGCGGCCGCAGTTGTACAACAACAGAAACGCCAGCGCGAATATGGCGAACCCGCGGCCATGGTTCCGTTCGCGCACCGTTCCCGAACTGACTTCCGAGCCCACCAGGCGGGCCACAAATGGTCCGGCGATCCCCAGCAGCAACGCGGCCCAGATCCAAATGTCGATCACGCTGGTGAGGTCCAGCCCCAGCCATTCCCCGGAAAAGGGCAGCCACGGGCGGATGCCGTACATGTTGGTGAGGTCGAGCAGCAGGTGCGACGCCACCCCGATCAGCGCCGCGAAAAACGCCCCCAGCCAGCGCACCGGCTTGCGGCTGGCCACCCTCACCACCAGCACCGCCAGAAGGGCCATCACCGGCATGGCCGCCAGCGAGTGGGTCAGGTGCCGATGGTAGTGCAGGTAGTTTAGCGGCCCTCCCGCCAAGCTCAGGACGTCGATATCGGGGGCGTTGGCCGCCAGCAGCAGAATCGGCAAGGCTCGCGGGGTCCAGCGTCCCAATCCAACCCTGCTCAAGAACAGGCCGGTCGCCGTATGGGTAAGGGTATCCATTGCGTGGTGCCGGACTATCTATTGTAAGGGGGAACGGGACCCCGATGGCTACAGCCTGCGGGAAATCACCTGCTACGCGGACAACCGCAGCTCAAGCCGCCCGGGGCGCGGTGGGAGAGGCACTGCCAGCAAACAACGGCTAGGCTCCTTACGGATTAGGCCGCTAAAGTATTCGCTCAGCGGGTACAGGGCGTACGGCTCGAGTTCGGCGAAGACCCGTCCCAGTCTCTGCTCAATGCGGTAGATGGAATGAAAGAAGCTGCCGCGATCCAACTGCAACTGGCGGCAACAGAGTCTCCAGTCCGCCCCCAGCACAAAGTGAAATCGGAAAAGCCGGTGTTCGTAATCGTCCAGCACGCGACGGCTGACGAGGCAAAAGTCGGCCATGTACTCTTCACGCTTGCGGGAATAGGCCCGCCGGCCATCACGGCCGCCGCAGAATTCCAGCGAGACCGTGCCGGTGTGCTCCCCTTCCACGGCGAACTGCCGAAAACGGTTGAAACACGTGCGAAAAACCGCACGAAATACGCAATCGCAAGGTGCTTCCTTTCCGTTACGGACAAGGCGCATACCAAGACCCTGGCAATGCGTGCATGACGCCTGTGCCAGCCCTATCGAGTTCGACCTGTTCCACTGCATGTTGAGAATATCCTCCTGTGGCGCCGGGCTTTGTAAACGGGGCCGGCGCCAACAGCTTGTTCAAATTTAGCGCCACATAAGAAAATGTCAAGCATTTCTATTAAGCATTGTTGAAATAATATTATAAATTGAATACGAATATCACGTATCACCATGCTTTTAGAATGGGTAATATGAGATAAACCTGAGATAATTTAAGCTGGGCAGTCACCGGATTCTAACCTTGGTAGAATCGGCTCTAGTACTCCTCTATTTCCCATGGAAATAGGGTTCACGGGAGTGGTGTGAACTTTCGCGACCTCCGGCGGCGGCTCGTCGCCCACCTTCGCATGCTCGTTCGTAGCGGGGAGGCCACCGAGCGGGGTCTCGCCCGGCTGACCGGTGTTTCGCAGCCGCACATGCACAATGTGCTCAAAGGCAAGCGGCTTCTTTCACTGGAAATGGCGGACCAGGTTGTCGGCCAACTGCATCTCGACCTGCTGGATTTTATCGAACCGGGGGAGTTGCTGGAATGGCAGCGCCGCCGTTGAGTTTTTCAACGGTGCGAAAGCGCCCAATGCCACTTAAATAGACCGCTGCGGTGTCCAGAATAAATCGTGGGGCGGTCCACGGCGCACCGTGGAGCAGGCGTTTCGCCTGCCATGCCGGTATTCCTACCGGCATTCCCCGAAGAACGTGGGCACGGACGCCGACGTGGCAACCTGAAAGGTCGCTCCACGAATCGAGCGCAGGCGCATTTCTTGCGTCGCACCATACCAGGCTTAAGTGGCATTGGGCGGAAGCGCCTGCCCCACAAGGTGGGACAGACGCTTTCGTCTGTCAATCCGATGATCTCAGCGATTTTTTCACAGCTTAGCAGTATGCTGGAATGGAGGACGGGAGGCGTTGAGATTGAGCAGGTTGGGAAGTCGGGAGCAGGTCCGGGACGCTCGGTTCAAGCGGCTGGCACGGAGCATTGATGCGCTGGCGGAGAAGGACGAGAGCTTTCTGCGGCGCGCCCGCGAAATAGCCACGCTCCGCAGGAGCGCGGCCGTCGGCCTGTATGCCGTCTGCTTCGAGTTCGTGAACTCTGTCAACCGTTTGCTTTCCCGCTCGGAGATGGTGCTCGATCCGCCGGAGTTCTCTCCGGACGCCTTTCTGGAAGATGCGAAGAACCTCTTCCAAATCAACGTGCAGGGGAGAATTCTTCAAGTCGAGTTTGAGGCCGCGCCGGGGCTGATCTCGACCGAGGACTTACGCATTCCATACACCCTCCACGGTGTCGTCCGCGCATTCAACCAGGAACTGCTGGATCGCAGCCTCATCGAAGAGCAGCTCCTCTTCTATACCCTGGAGAAGGACAAGAAGATGTGGCGCTTCTTCGATGCGCGCACCTACCGCTCCGGCCCATTCGACCAGGAATACCTCATGTCGCTGATGGAGCAGTTGATCTGACGCCCCAACATTGTTGACTCGATTTCGCCTCCTGGAACATCAAAACAACAGCAGGAATGCACGAAAGGAAGGTGTGTGTGAGTTCAAGGAAAGATCCCGCCGGGTTCTCCCGGCGCGGGTTCATCCGCGGCGTGGGCCTCGGCAGCGGCGCGGTGGGAACGGGCCTGCTGGAACGGGAAGCAGCCGCGGCACCCGCCCCAGCCAATGTGGCTGGACCCGGGCCGGTCGCGATCACGCTCACGATCAACGGAAAACCCGTCAATGTGACGGTCGAGCCGCGCGTGACGCTGCTCGACGCCATGCGCAATTACCTGAACCTGACCGGTGCGAAACGAGTCTGCGACCGCGGCACCTGCGGAGCCTGTACCGTCATCCTGGCGGGCAAGACCGTGTACAGTTGCAGCGTCCTGGCCATCGATGCGCAGGGCAAGAATATCGAAACCATCGAAGGCCTGGCCACCGGAAACAATCTGCACCCGGTTTCCGCGGCCTTCGTCAACCATGACGGCCAGCAGTGCGGATACTGCACTTCGGGATTCGTGATGGCGGCCAAGGGCTTCATCGACACGCATCCCAACCCCACCATGGAGGACGTGAAACACGGGTTGGGCGGCAACCTGTGCCGTTGCGGCACCTACATGGGGATTCGCCCGGCAGTGATCGAGGCTGCCAAGGAAATCAAGGGAGGAAAGAATGGCTAACACTCCGGACTACAACTGGCCGCCCATGGACAAACGCCGCGTCATCGGCAAGCCCTATAAGCGCCTGGACGGGCCGTCGAAAGCCAGCGGCCGCGCCAAGTACTGCTCGGATCTCAAGCCCCAGGGCCTGCTTTTCGGGGTGTACCTGACCAGCCCGCACGCCCATGCGCGCATCACCAGCATCGACACCAGCGCCGCGGAGAAGACCGCCGGCGTCAAAGCGGTGCACGTGGTTTCCCCCGCGGGGACCGAAATCCAGTGGGCGGGGACGGAGATTGCGGCGGTGGCGGCCACCACCGAAGAGATCGGCCGCGACGCCGTGCGCAAAATCAAGGTGGAGTATGAAGTGCTGCCGCACCTGGTGAAGGAGGACGACCTGAGCAAGGCCGGAGCGCGCGCCAAAGCAGCGGGCGAGAAACTGGTGGGCGATCCGGACAAGGCTTTTCAGGAAGCCGAAGCGGTTTCCGAGGGGCAGTACGGCATTCCAGTGGTCACACACTGCTGCCTGGAGACGCATGGGCAAGTCATCCAGTGGCAGGGCGACCAGATCCACGTGTTTCCCTCCACGCAGGATGTCACGCACTATGCCGGCTCGCTGGGGCCGAACCTCAAGGTGCCGATCGCCAATATCCACGTCAGGCAGGACTACATTGGCGGCGGATTCGGCAGCAAATTCGCGCCGGATTCCTGGGGCCAGGTGGGCGCATTCCTTTCGCAGAAGGCCGGCGGCCGTCCGGTGAAATTGTTCCTCGACCGCGCCACCGAGCAGACGATCGCGGGCAACCGTCCTTCGGCGTACGCCAAGATCAAGATCGCGGGCAAGAAGGACGGCACCGTCACCGCGTGGCAGTCGGAATCATGGGCCACCGGCGGTTTCACCGGCGGCGGTTCGCCACCCCTGCCCTATATCATCGACACCATTCCGAATCAGCGTCTGCACCATACGTCCGTCTCGGTGAACGCCGGGCCGAACCGTGCGTGGCGGGCGCCGAATAACCAGCAAGCCAGCTACCTGACATGCAGCGCGCTGGAGGACTTCGCGGCCAAGATCGGGATGGACCCGATGGAGGTGTTCAGCAAGAATGTCGCCTACGCCCCTAGCGCGCGCGTGGAGACATACCGGTTCCAGTTGGACAAGGCCGCCGAGATGGCGGATTGGAAGAAGCTGTGGCATCCGCGCGGGCAGGGCGGCTCCGGCCCGGTGAAACGCGGTCTGGGCCTCGGTTTTGGCGCCTGGGGCGGCGGAGGGCACCAGAGCCAGTGCCGCACCACCATTAACCCGGATGGCTCGGTGCTGGTGGAAATCGGCACGCAGGACTTAGGCACCGGAACGCGCACCATCATCACCCAGGTGGCGGCCGAGACCCTGGGGCTGGCGATGGGCGGGATCAAGCTGATGATCGGGTCGAACGACCTGCCGCCCGACAGCGCCTCGGGCGGGTCCACAACCGTGGGCGGCGTCTCCTCTTCGACGCGCAAGGCGGCGCTCAACGCGCTCGCCAAGCTGTTCGAAACGGCCGCGCCGGCGCTGGGCGCGCAGCCCGAACAGTTGGAGGCGGTGGACGGCCACATCCGCGTCAAGGACACTCCCAGCAAGACCCTCACGTGGCAGGCCGCCTGCCGCAAGCTGGGGACCACCAAGATCTCCGAAATGGGCGAGAACAGCCCGCGCAATCCCATGGGCCTCAATAGCTCGGGCGTCGCCGGCATCCAGATGGCGGACGTCTCGGTGGATACGGAGACGGGGCTGGTCAAGGTCAACCGCTATGTGGCGGTGCAGGATTGCGGCCTGATCATCAACCCGCGGCTGTCGGAAAGCCAGTGCTACGGCGCCATCATCATGGGGATCAGCACCGCTCTCTACGAAGAGCGCGTCATGGACCAGCAGACCGGCCTCATGCTGAATGACGACATGGAGTTCTACAAGCTGGCCGGCATCGACGATATCGGCGAGATAATCGTGCACCTGGACATCCGGCCGGAAAACGACAAGCGCGGTGTCATCGGCCTGGGTGAGCCGCCGGCGATCGCCATCTGCGCGGCGATTGGAAATGCGGTGACCAACGCGATTGGAGTGCGGGTCCCCAACATCCCCATGACTCCGGATCGCGTGCTGGCCGCGCTGGAAGGGAGGAACGCATAATGCAGTCCTTTGAATTTGCCAATCCGGCGACCGTCCCGGAAGCCCTGGGCCTGCTCGCGCCCCGCTGGGGACAGGCCGATGTGCTGGCCGGCGGCACGGACCTCCTCAGCCGCATGAAAGAGTACCTCGACACGCCTAGGCGCGTGGTGAACATCAAGAACATCAAGGAACTCGAGGGCATCCAGAAGACCGGCGCCGGGCTGCGCATCGGCGCGCTGGTCACCATGGAAGAGTTGGCCACCAATGCCGATGTCCACGCCGGATACAAATCGCTGGCCGACGCGGCGGCGGGCATTCCCAGCCCGCAGATCCGCAACATGGGCACGGTAAGCGGCGACCTGTGCCAGCGCCCCTATTGCTGGTATTACCGGCACGGCTTCGGGCTGCTGGCGACGAAGGACGGCAAGCCGCTGGTGCCGGATGGCGAGAACAAGTACCACGCCATCTTTGGCGGCGGCCCGGCTTATTTCGTGAGCCCGTCGAGCCTGGGGCCGGCGCTGGTGGCGCTGGGCGCAAGGGTGAAACTGGTTTCGGCGAAGGGCAGTCGAGAAGTTGCGGTGGCCAAGTTCTTCGTCGCGCCCAAGGACGAGAACACGCGCGAGATCGCTCTTCTTCCGAACGAGATTCTCACCGAGATCCTGGTTCCGGCCGGCGCCGTGCATAGCGCCACTTACGAGGTGCGGCAGAAAGAGGCGCTGGATTGGCCTCTGGCAACCGCATCGGTGGTTTTGCACATGCGCGGCAATACGGTCGCCTCGGCGAAGGTGGTGCTGGGGCATGTGGCGCCCACGCCTTGGGAAGCTCCCGAAGCCGAAAAGGCGCTGGTGGGCAGGACCATTACGGCGGAGTCCGCCGAAGAGGCCGGCAAGGCCGCCGTCTCGGGCGCCCAGCCGCTCAGCCAGAACGCCTATAAAGTGCAACTGGCGAAAGTGGCCGTGAAGCGGGCGCTGCTGGATGCGGTGAAGGTGAAGGCATAACCATGATGGAACGCTCCGGTTTGACCAATATTGGCAGCAGCCGCTGTGAGAAGCTGCGCTGGAAGGGCATGTACATCGAAGCCGAGTGGGATCCGACGATCCAGCACAGCAACGATGGCGCCTTCTGGTGCCAGCACACGTTCAATTGCCTGGGTCCGGACGGCAAGGCAGTCGATGAGTTCGAGTGCAGCCCGGGCCGCAAGTGCTACGAAGAGCTGTAGGGGTTCATCGAGCCGGCGGGCCGGGCGTGCCCGGCCCCTACGTGGCGTAGGGGCGAGGCACGCCTCGCCCGGCCGCTCGGCTGATAATTGAACTGAGGGGGGAAACTGGGATGCTGAGACTCTTGGGTATGGCGGTCGCGGTGTCGGCGGCTGCTTCTATCTCGTTGGCTGCGGGGCTTCCGGCCCGCGGCGTTTCCGGAAACTATATTGAAGCCCGCACCGCGGACGTCTTTACCGGGCCGTGCTTTGCCAACGGCGAGGTGGAGATGAACGGCAAGGAGGCGGTGTTCGGCTGGAAGATCAATAGCGGCGCCTGGCAGGGCGTGAGCCTGGAAGGGCTCTCGGTGGTCGGAGTCGTTCGATCCGTCCATACCCTCGGCAACGTCTACGAGCCGGTCAACCCGGTGAGGGCGGTTCTCATTGTCGACAGCCGCGCGGATGCCGAGCAGCGCCTGGCGCTCCAGAGCTTCGCGAAGCATATGGGCGGCGCCCTGCTGGCGGACATCGTGAAGGTGGACTACGCGCCCATCGAGCTGACCATCCAGGACGGCAATATCCACGGTGGCGCGGCCAAACTCACGGCCGGCTCGCTGGCCGCCATCCAGACGCGCGCCATGCAAGCCACCGACCACATTTGCGGCAACGAAGACGTGTTCTATCCGCCGCTGACCGAGCTCGACCACGCCATGCCGGCCTATGCGCTGGCGGATTCATTCCAGGGCGATGGCTTGGGCGAAACCTGGAGCAACGGTCCCCGCCGCAGCGGTTTTCTGGGGACCTTCCACGTGGCGTCGGAGTAGACCGGCTTGGCGGCGTGGACAGCGTTACTTCTTTACCGCTTGCGGAGCGCGCCCGCCCGCGGCCGGCTGGCTTGTCACTATGAACTTCATGGGGACGGAAATGTCCCAACCAGCTTGCCTTAATTGGTCGATGCTCCGGACCAGGGTTGTGTTCAGCTTGACGTTCTTGAACACGATCGGACCCACGGCCGTCCCGGTAATCTTGGCGGGCCGGCTCGGCGTATAGAACGTGCAATTCTCGAAGACGAAGTTCGTCAAGGGCGAATCTCCGCCGTCGATGTAGATCTGCCCGCCGTCATGCTCCCACGTGCAGTTGATAAAGTGGAAATCGTCCAGGGCCTGCTTGCTGCTCGCTCTGGTGGGATACCCCCGTCCTGTAAAGTACGCGGGAGTGAATTGGATCCAAATGGCGAACTTATTCTGGGTCGAAATGAAGTTCACGTCCTCGAAGAGCACGTGCCTGGCCGCCGGGATACCGCCATACCCCAGGACCAAAGCCGAAGTGTAGCCGTAGTCCACGAATCCCTTCACCACCACGTCCTCCAGGCCGGCGCCCGCGCCGCCATAGAAGGCAAACGCATCGTCCATGGTCATGGCGAATCCATTTTCAATCAGGATATGCTTGCTGCCTCCGGTCAGGTCGTAAGCGTCGTCGTGGTACTGCTGCTTGCGGTTGATGAGCTTGATGTTTCTGCTGGTGAAACCGTCGGTGTTGCTGACGGTCACGGTCCAGTAGGAGGACCGTAGGAGGAACAGATCCTGGAAGGTGACGTTCTTGCAGTTGGAGACCGTGTAGCCCTTTACGCCAGACCCATGCGGATCGTTCACCAACCCCTCCGGCGTTCTTGCCTTCCCGTCCCCCGTGTCGGGTTGGATATCGTGCCACAACCAGGGATAGCCCTGCGCGTCGACGGTTCCGCGGCCCATGATGCTGGCATTCTCGACATTCTCAAAGAAGAACAGCGCTCGCTCCCTCCTTCTTCCGCCTGCCCCGGTCGCGGGCGGCAAGACGTAGTCGGCATTCTTGGTGGACCCTTTAATCGCGGCTCCGGCCTCGACGTAAAACTTGACATTGCTCTTCATCGCCACCAGGCCCGTCAGGTAAACGCCGCCCTTCGGGAAAAAGAGCACGCCGCCCCCGGGCCTGGCGGACACGTCGGCGATGGCCTGGTTGATCTTCGCGGTCTCGACGGTCTTGCCGGTATTGTCGATCTTGTAGTCCATGATGTTGACCACGTTCGGATCGCCGAGTTTAGGAGCGTTGGCCTCGGGCGCGTCGGCGAACAGCATCAATCCCGTGCTGGAAAACAGCGGCTCTTCGTTGATGAAGATCACCAGGTAACGCGGCCGGTCGAGATCGAAGCTCACCGTATTGCCCTTGATCTGCGGCTGTATGTGGTATGCCAGCGGCCTGATGTAACAGGTTTTCACGTCCCGCTCGCTGATGAGCGAGGTGACCGTGACATGCACCTTGCCGGTCATGCTGAAGGCGGCGTAATCCATCCAGTTGAATTGGTTGAACGTCGGAAAACGATAGGCAAACACGGGCTGGCCGTCTACAGTCACCTTGTAGGCCAAGCTCGGCGATGCGCCCGGATACGGGGGCGTAGGGACGGCCGTGGCGAAGCTGGCCGCCGGCCAAAACATCGAAAGCATCACGATCGGGACTGCGAATAATCTGGGGGCCATAGTGTTCCTCTCCTAGATAACTTCTACGCCTGTTCAGCGGATAGCTCGTCCAGCACGGCAGCCGCCTTGGTTAGGTTGTCAACCCCGAAGACCGCCAACACCAGCGCCGATCCCGGCTCCAGTCCGCAGTAGGAGTAGTCGATGTTGATCTGCTTTTCGCCCAGCCGCGCGGCTGCGCGGCCCAACTCGCCCGGACGGTGCGCCAGCCGGATTACAGCGGCCTCCGTCTCCTCGAAGATCATGCGCAGGCTGCCCAGCACCACTTTGGCGGTGGCCGGGTCGTCCACCAGTATTCGGGCCAGGCTCTCGCCCTCCTCGACATACGATTGTAAAGCCAGGATGTTCACTCCACGCTCCGCCAGGGCGAGGAAACACCTCCCCAGGGCGCCCGGTTTATCTTCAATCGTTATTGTGAATTCCTTCGCCTTCGCCATGCGATTCGACTCCCTTCCTTTCTACCCGCCGCCTTCCGCCGATATCGCGTTCATCAGCGACTGCACGCGCTCGGGCGAGCCCGTGAACAGATTCCACGGCGGCCGGCGGTAGCTCAAGATCTGGCGGTAAATGACATCTTCCAGACTGGAGTTGATGCCCCATCCGGCCAGGTATTGCAGCCGCAGATCTCTGTCGCGGTTCAACTCGGCGCCTCGGTACCACGGTTCCAGGTCGGACTTCTGGCCGGCATACGTCGCCAGAAGATCCACGGCCGAGTGAATCCCGATTTCGTTGAGCGATTCCGCCACCGCCCGGTAATCCGGGCTGTTCAGGCGCTGTTCGATCTCGTCCAGGTTGATCTTCAGCGGCCCGGCCTGCCCGAGAAAGACCATGTCATAGCCCTGTCCACTGACGGTGTTGGCCCATACCGTCCCGTAGGGGAAGACATCCATGAACGTGGCCAGCTCGCTCTTCACGGTCTTCACGTCGCTCTCATACAGAGGCACATACAGGGTGAACATGCCGCCCGGATTCAAGTGCCGCTTCACCGCCTCGAAGTACTCCTTCGAATACAGCGCGGCGGTGCCTTTGACGAACACATCCAGCGGGTCGGAGGCGATGATGTCGAACTTCTCGGGCGTCGTCAGCACAAAGTGGCGCGCGTCGTCGTAGACGATGCGCGTGCGCGGGTTGTCGAGGACATCGTAATCCTCGCGGGCGAAGTAGCGCGTCGAAATCGGCGGAATGATCGGTTCGATTTCGCAGACGGTGATTTTCCGGATGCTGGGATATGTGGTGAACGTGCCGGCGGAGACTCCCGCGCCGAATCCGATTCCCAGCACCGACTGCGGATGCGCATGAAGCAGCGCCGGCAAGTGCCCCACGGTGCGCTGCAACTTCATATCGTAGGGCTCCGTGGTTGCCTCCACGTGGCCGTTGACGTCCACCTCCACCGCCCCGTCGTTCCACTGCGAAATGGCCACCGAGGAATTCCTTCCCTCGGCCGTGTAGAGGATTTTCGCCTTGCCGGCCGAGATGGCCATGCGGCGTCCATAGGCGATCAGCTCACCGGGGATCGCGTCGACACTCCAGGCCAGCAGACCCGCCACCAGCATGGATGCCGCGAGGC
>JBAWDI010000555.1:0-2440 GCA_049590695.1 Bryobacteraceae bacterium | reverse complement strand
CTTCCCGGCACAAGTGAACGTTACGCGCCAGTTGCCGCTCACCTTCACGGCCCACGTGCCTTTTCGGGAGCCGCGGAGTTCATGGAGATCCAAGCCGGGCAAGTTCATATCGCGCGCGCTGGTTGAGACGTTCAAACGGCCGAGGATGAGGCGGAGCCGGTCAGCGTGTTGCGCTTGAATTCCCGACTTGGTTCCGGCGGCGAAGAACTGTTCGATTCTTTTGTGTCGAAACCCTTTGATCGTCGCGCCTACGAGTGTAACCTATATGGTTACAGGCTGCGACCTGCTCGGCCCGGTGGGCCCGGTGTGCGGGAGCTTCGCTCGATGGGCCGGCGTTTGGCGGGATGTATCCCGCAGGCATGGCGAGGTGGCGAGTTTTTCCCAAGGGGACTTGGGGGATCTCGTTGGCCCCACCTTCGTGGGGCGGGCGTTATACGACCAAATGGCGAGGCCATGGCCTTCACTCAATTAATGCATCTACTCGCTGCGGGTGGGCGCGCGCAAAAATACTTGGCAGAAAGCGCGCGAAACTGTAGCATACTGTAAGCAGAAACAGTATGCGCGTGCGAACAATGCCAACCCCTCTCACGAATCGGCAAGCCGAAATTCTTAGCTTTGTCCAAGCTCGGCAGCGTGCACAGGGAATGCCCCCTACGCTAGATGAGATCTGTGCGCACTTTGGCTTCAGCAGTGCGAACGCCGCACGCGAACATTTGCGTCTTATTCAAAAAAAGGGGTATCTTCAGCGCGATTTCGGCAGACCTCGCGCGATCCGAGTGGCGCGGAGTGCGAACCGTCGGGAGACGGATTTGGTACGCGTGCCCTTGCTCGGACGCATCCCAGCAGGGGAGCCGTGCTTGGCCTTCGAAGAGGTCGAGGAGATTCTAGCTCTGCCCCGCCGGCGATTTCGCGGGGAAAGGCTTTTTGCGCTCCGCGTCCACGGCGAGAGCATGATCGGCGCAGGAATCCTTGATGGTGATCTCGCGGTGTTGGATGCAGGCCGCGAGGCGGCGGACGGCAGTATCGCAGCGGTCGTGCTCGACGACGAAGCCACGCTGAAGCGAGTTTATCGCTTGAGGGGCGGTCTGAGGCTGGTCGCTGAAAATCCCGCTTTTTTCGACCGTAACATCCCCCGCGCTCGGCTCGCATCCGTTCGCGTTGCGGGCGTTTTCATTGGCTTGATTCGGACTTGCTGACCCTATGTCCATGCAACCCGCCCCATCGTTCCTCGATAAGGAGTGCCGAAAATATGGCTTCCCGCCGCTGATCGCGCTCGATGGCGAGCCGGGGCCGGCACAGTTGAGCTATCTCGACCTGCTGCGTGCGCGGAGGGCGGCAAGATCTAAGACATTGGTCTTGCCCGACGCGGTGGCAGAGTTTCAGGGGCGCCCCTTGCTCTACCTCTTGGACGACAGCGGGAAGACGGCCCCGAGACCCCAGCTTCGTGACCTCCAGCAATTGCTGGCCAACCGTGGCGAGCACGCCTGGGTCGCAGTGCTCCAGCCAGGGCAGATGACCGTTTATCCCATCAATCTGGATACTGTTCAGCTAGATAGATCCGCCCCCGAGATTATTACCGTGGCCGACCCTCGGTCGCCGCTCTTTTTTCAGAGCCTGGCGGCCAGCACCCATTCTGTTGCGGGGATGCCAGCAGAGGCGGACCAGGTCTTTGAGAAGATTCACGACTTGCTTAAAGGCGCATCAGCCGAACTGACCGGCCCGAAGGGCAGGCCGCTAAAGCCTCTTGAGGTGCTTTCCACCACCGGCCGAGCGCTGTTCTACCGCTTTCTGCATGACCGGGACATCGTCCGTACTGGAGACTTAGCCGACATTTGCCCCCAGGCGAGGTCTGGGGATCTGCGCGACGCCTTCTCCGATGCTGCGAACGCCGCGGCGACGTCGGCTTGGCTTGATGAGACGTTCAACGGCGACCTTCTCCCCCTTGTGGACGGGGTGAACCCACAGACTTCGCGCACACAGCGAAGGAAGGACTATCTCGCCTTCTACGACGCTGCCGGCAAAGCCACTGGGGGCCGCTTATTTGCGCATCTTGAGGCGATCCTGCGAGGATGGGACGGCGTCGGCGCGTCTAATTTCCAATACACCATCAACTGGAACGATTTGGACTTTGCCCACATCCCAGTTGGTGTTCTCAGCCAGGTGTATGAGACGTTTAGCCATCAATGGGACACACCCAACGCGGTCGAGACGAGCGTGCATTACACTCCGCGCAAGATCGCGCAGATGGTTGTCACCGAGTCACTCGCGCAGGTGCAAGAACCGGCCAAGGCACGGGTCCTAGATCCGGCATGCGGCGGGGGCGTGTTCCTAGTTATTGCACTGCGCGAACTGGTACGGCATCGCTGGATCGCGGACAAGCGGCGACCCGGCAAGGAAGCTATTTACAAAATTCTCTATGAGCAGTTGTGCGGCTTTGACG
>JBAWDI010000554.1:0-3825 GCA_049590695.1 Bryobacteraceae bacterium | reverse complement strand
TAGAACCCGCCTTCGGCATCGGTGGAAACCTCGCGCGCCTGGTGCGTGGCCGTTTCCCGCACCGTCACCGTCGCTCCGGGGATGCGTCCGCCGGTAGAGTCGCTGACGGAGCCTGCCAGAGCGCCGCTCACGAGCGAGGTTTGCGCCAGGGCGAAGGAAGCCAGAAAGAGGCAGCACAGGAGCGCCTTGAGGCTAAGCGGCACGACAATTCATGATATCGTGCGAAGGTAGCGTCATGTGCGACCGGGCCTTCCGCAAGTGGGCGATCGGCGCTCTCCTTAGCTGGATGTGCGCCGCGGCGCAGGCCCCCACGCATGCCGACATCCTGCGCGGCGCGTACGGGCCGTATCGCGCCAACAACGATCTGCTCTTCTACCATCTCGACGTCCGCGTCGACCCGGAAAAGAAGTTCATCGGCGGCAAGAACACCATCCGCTTCAGGATGCTCCAGGACGGCACGCGCATCCAGCTCGACCTGCACGAAGCGCTTCACGTCGACAGGATTCTCCTCGGCGCCACGGCGCTCCATTACGAGCGCGACTCCGGCGCCGTCTTCGTGGATTTCCCGGAGACCCTCCGCGCCGGCCGCGTGTACACCATCGACTTCTACTACTCGGGGAACCCGGTCGAGACGGGCCGGTTCGGCGGCATCGCATTCCGCAAGGACCCGTCCGGGCATCCGTGGGTGAACACCGCCTGCGAAGGCATCGGCGCCAGCCTGTGGTGGCCCAACAAGGACCAGTGGCGCGACGAGGTGGAGAACATGCAAATCAGCGTCGCCATTCCCAACGGCCTGGTGGATGTCTCCAACGGGAAGTTCGCGGGCAAGACCGATCTCGGCGACGGCTACACGCGCTGGGATTGGCGCGTCCACTACCCCATCAACAACTACGACGTTTCGCTGAACATCGGCAGCTACCAGCACTTCGCCGGCCGGCTGGGGAACCTGCCGCTCGATTTCTACGCGCTGCCCGAAGACCTGGACAAGGCCAAAAAGCAATTCGCGCAGGCCAAGGGCATGCTCGAAGCGTTCCAGCACTACTTCGGCGAGTATCCGTTCCGGAAAGACGGCTACAAGTTGATCGAAGTGCCCTACTCCGGCATGGAGCACCAGAGCGCCGTGACCTACGGCAACCACTTCGCCAACGGCTACCTGGAGCGCGACTGGACCGGCGTCGGCATCAGCCCGAGGTTCGACTTCATCATCGTCCACGAAAGCGCGCACGAGTGGTTCGGCAACAGCATCACCGCCGCCGACATGTCCGATATGTGGATCCACGAAGGCTGGGCCACGTACCTCGAGTGCCTCTACGTCGAATACAGGTGGGGGCGCGAGGATGCCCTGAAGTACATCAATGGGTACAAGTCGAAAGTCAGAAACGCCCAGCCGATCATCGCCCCGCGCGGCGTCAACCGCGAACCGCCGCAGGACATGTACTTCAAGGGCGCGCTCTTTCTGAACACGCTGCGGAGCGTGGTGGACGACGACCGCCGCTGGTGGGCGCTCATTCGCGGCTTCTACCAGCACTTCAAGTATCGGAACATCATGACCGAGGATGTCGTCGAGTACTTCAACCGGGAAACCGGAATGAACCTGACGCCGGTCTTCGATCAGTATCTGCGCCACGCCGCGCTTCCCACCCTGGATCTGACTTTCGACGATCCGGCGCGGACCGTTTCCTATCGCTGGAAGGCCGACGAGCCGGCGTTCGCCATGCCGGTGCGCGTCGGAACGAAAGGCCACTGGCAAGTCATTCGACCCACCACCGCCTGGCAGACCATGAAGACGCCGCTCCCCAAAGACCAATTCCAGGTGGCGACGGATCTTTACTACGTCAACGTCGACGAGCGTTAAAGGATCGCCAAACCGGCAATCACTTCTGCCCTTTGACGATGGTTACCTTGTCGGCTTCAATCTTGACCTGCTCTTCGTGTCCTTCCCCGCCGGCGACGGGAACGATCTTGACCGTGTACGTGCCGGGGTTAAGCAGAAGCCCCTGTACCGGATTGTTGAACTCTCCGGCGTGGCCCATGAACCTGCCGTTCACGTAAACGGCGTCGAACTTGTCCGGAGAAATGGTGCGCAGGCGGCCGAAGGGCGGTTTTGCGAGCGGAAGCTCTTTCATGGTTTGAGCCAGTTTCGTAGTCTTTCCCGCTTGTATCGTCACCTTGGTGACGACAGCTTCGTAACGCGGCTCGGACAGTCGGACTTCATGCTCGCCGGCAGCGACCGCGTATTTCCTGCCAACGCCAAAATTCCCGGCTGGCCCGATGTACTTGCCGTCGATGAAGACTCCCGCCCGGCCTGGATCGACCTTCGTCTTCAAATACCCTGTGTTCTGTTGTGCCACAACAGGAATGCCGGTCGCCGCAATCAGCAGTGCCGCATTACGTACAAAAGAAGCGATCCGCATAATTTGGGTGGTCTCGCGCGCCCAATAGGTTTATCATATTCTCGATACCCGAGATCGCGCAACCCGGAGGGTGGGGCGGTGGAGGGTGAGTGATGCCGATAAGGAGGTCTTTTGATGCCTTTGAGCAAGAGGGCGATAGCGGAGTTCATCGGTACGTTTTGGCTCGTCTTCGGGGGATGTGGCAGTGCCGTTCTGGCCGCCGCAGTTCCAAAACTCGGCATAGGCTATCTGGGCGTGGCGCTGGCATTCGGGCTCACCGTCCTCACGATGGGGTACACCATCGGCCGCGTGTCCGGTTACCACTTGAATCCAGCGGTCTCCGTGGGCCTGGTAGTCGGCAAACGGTTTCCCGTTTCGGATCTGTGGGCTTATGTCGTCGCACAGGTCGCGGGGGGAATCGCCGCGGCGGCTGTGCTGTTCGTGGTAGCCAGCGGCAAGGCGGGATTCGATCTCGCTGGCGGATTCGCCTCCAATGGTTATGCCGCGCATTCACCAGGCGGGTACTCGTTGACGGCGTGCCTGGTGGCTGAAGTGGTCCTGACGTTCATGTTCCTCATGATCATTCTGGGCGCCACGGACCGGCGTGCTCCCCAGGGGTTCGCGCCCATCGCCATTGGCTTGGGCCTGACGCTGATTCACCTGATCGGAATTCCGATCACGAATACGTCGGTGAATCCGGCGCGCAGCACTGGTCCGGCGCTGTTCGTCGGGGGTTGGGCGGTCGAGCAGCTCTGGCTATTCTGGCTGGCGCCGATTGTGGGGGCGGCGATTGCGGGGATCGTTTACCCGGCGGTGATGGGGGAACCCGAACAACAGAAAGGAAAGGTAGAGACATGCTGAAGGACTTCAAAGCATTCGTTATGCGGGGCAACGTGCTCGATCTCGCCGTTGCCGTGATCATCGGCGCCGCTTTCGGCGCCATCGTCACCTCCATGGTGAATGACGTCGTGATGCCTCCCATAGGCTTGGCTCTGGGGCATGTGGACTTCAAGGATCTGTTCATCAGTCTGAACGGCCAGTCGTACGCGACGCTGGCGGCCGCCAAAGCCGCCGCGGCGCCCGTCATCGCGTACGGCCAGTTCCTCAATACGGTGATCAATTTTCTGATCGTCGCGTTTGTGATCTTCATTACCGTGAAGCAAGCCAGCAAACTGGGGAAGAAACCCGCGGCGGCCCCGGCGGCGCCCACCACCAAGGACTGCCAGTTCTGCTGCACGCCAATCCCCATCGCGGCGACGCGCTGCCCCAACTGCACCTCTCAACTGATATCGCCGGAGGCTGCCAGGCCGTGAAGCACCATCGCCTGTTGTGGTCGATGGTGTCCGCCAGCCTGCTCTTGAGCGCCGCCCGGGCGGACGAGGTGGTGATGAAGAACGGCGATCGCGTCACCGGCGCCATCGTCAAGCAGGAC
>JBAWDI010000553.1:0-1535 GCA_049590695.1 Bryobacteraceae bacterium | reverse complement strand
GGGCAGCAGCGATTTGGGACTGACGGGTATGCTGGTGAAGCGCTGCGTAGACATCGCGCTGAGTTCTCTGGTTCTCCTGCTGCTGAGCCCGATTCTGGTCGTAGTGGCTCTGGCGGTTTGGCTTGGCTCCGGGAGTCCCATTCTTTTTCGCCAACAACGAGTGGGGTTGAAATTCCGCCGCTTTCACATCCTGAAGTTCCGAACCATGCGGATCGCAAGCGGGCGATCGGTGACGATCGCCGGCGATGATCGCATCACGCGGGTGGGCAGGTTTCTGCGCGTCACAAAACTCGATGAGTTGCCGCAATTTTGGAATGTTCTCCGGGGCGACATGAGTCTCGTCGGGCCGCGGCCGGAAGTTCCGGAATACGTCGACTTATTCAGAGAACGCTACCGCACAGTTCTGACCGTTCGGCCCGGGATCACGGACCTAGCCTCGATCCACTTCCGCAACGAAGAAGAAGTCCTCTCCAGGAGCGCGGATCCGCTGAGGGAGTATGCAGAGCGCATCCTTCCGGCCAAGCTGGATCTGGCGGAAGAGTACGCCAGCATGCACACGGTTTTCGGGGATATTTGCATCTTGTTCCGCACGGCAATTGCGATCATAAGAACCCACTGATGCACACCTGTTCCGCCGCGGAATCTGCCGCCCAACGTCGAGCAGTCTCTCTTTCGAAGACCAGCCCTACGTCGTCAACCAGGCCCGCGCCGCAGCCGGCGTTGGGCCACTCTCGGAACCCCAATAGGAACTCGTCACTGTCATCTGAGGAGTCTCACCGCCATGTCACGATTTGACATCCATCGGGTTGCCCGCCGTCTTACCCACCACCATCGCTGGGTGGTGGGCACTATCCAACTCGCCATATTCACCGTCGCCGGTGTGCTCGCTTTCCTGCTGCGATTTGACTTCACCGTGCCTGCGCAAGAGCGGCCCCACCTGCTGGCAGCGATCTGCGTCTTTGTGCCGGCCAAAATCTTCGCCTTCTATTTCTTCAAAATGGATCGCGGATGGTGGCGATATGCTTCTATTCGCGATGTCGCTCGCCTCGCGGCGGCCAACTTGTTCGGATCCGTTATCGGCTGCCTCGCTCTCCTGTGCTTCGCCCCCCAGGGCTTCCCGCGCTCCATTTATTTTCTGGATTTCATGCTCTGTTTTGGGATGACGGCGGGAGTCCGCCTGGCAGTGAGGCTGGCGGTCGAATTCTCCCGGTTGCCGAACCTGAGCGCCAGGAAACGTACCCTCATCTACGGGGCCGGTGACGCCGGAGTCGCCCTACTCCGCGAGATCCAGCAGAATCCCGCCCTGTCTTACGAAGTCGTTGGCTTCATCGACGACTCCCCGGCGAAGGTCGGTAACTTCATTCACCGGGTGAGGGTCCTCGGCAAGGGCGCCGTTTTGTCCTACATCGTCGCGTCCCAGAACATTGAAACCGTCCTGATCGCCATGCCTTCCGCCACTGGCGCGGAAATGACGAACATCCTCAAGCATTGCCACGAGGCTGGCGTTTCCTACAAGACCGTCCCCGGTCTCGCGG
>JBAWDI010000552.1:0-1984 GCA_049590695.1 Bryobacteraceae bacterium | reverse complement strand
GGCAAGACCGTCATCATCATGGAGCTGATCAACAATATCGCCCAGAAGCACGGCGGCGTGTCGGTCTTCTCCGGGGTGGGCGAGCGCACGCGCGAAGGCAACGACCTGTGGCTCGAGATGCAGGAATCGGGCGTCATCGACCCGCACGACTGGCGGAAGTCCAAGTGCGCCCTGATTTACGGCCAGATGACCGAGCCGCCCGGCGCCCGCCTGCGGGTGGGTCTCACCGGCCTCACCGTGGCCGAGTATTTTCGCGACGAAGAGCACCAGGACGTGCTGCTCTTCATCGACAACATTTTCCGGTTCACGCAGGCCGGCTCGGAAGTATCGGCGCTGCTGGGCCGCATGCCCTCGGCCGTGGGATACCAGCCCAACCTGGCCAGCGAAATGGGCGAGCTGCAGGAGCGCATCACCTCCACCAGGAACGGCTCCATCACGTCGGTGCAGGCCATCTACGTGCCCGCCGACGATTACACCGACCCCGCGCCGGCCACCGCCTTCGCGCACCTGGACGCCACCACCAACCTCTCGCGCGCCATCTCCGAACTGGGCATCTATCCGGCCGTCGATCCGCTGGCCTCCACCTCCCGCATTCTGGACCCGCGCGTCATCGGCCACGACCACTACGACACGGCGTCGGCCGTGAAGAGCGTTCTCCAGCGCTACAAAGACTTGCAAGACATCATCGCCATTCTGGGCATCGACGAGCTTTCAGACGAAGACAAGCTCACCGTGGCGCGCGCCCGTAAAATTCAGAAATTCCTCTCGCAACCCTTCCACGTGGCCGAGCAGTTCACCGGGGTGCCGGGCCGTTACGTGAAGCTGGCCGACACCATCCGCGGCTTCCGCGAGATTGTGGACGGCAAGCACGACGACGTTCCCGAGCAGGCCTTCTACATGGTGGGAACCATCGAGGAAGTGCTGGAGAGCGCCGAGGCGCTGAAGAAGGCCTGACCATGCCGGACGACTCTCTCGAACTGGAAGTGGCCACGCCCGAGCGCCTGTTGGTGCGCGCGCAGGTGGCCGAAGTGCAGGTGCCCGCGAAGAACGGCTACATGGGGATTCTGCCCGGCCACGCCGCCCTGCTGAGCCAGTTGGGAAGCGGTGTGCTGGATTACGTCGCGGGCGGCCAGCGGCGGTATCTGGCCGTGGCCGGCGGATTTCTGGAAGTGCTGCCCGGCCATGTGCGCGTGCTGGCGGATGTGGCGGAGCGCGCCGAAGAGATCGACGCCGCCCGCGCCCGGGCGGCCCTCCAGCGCGCTCAGCAACAGATCGGCGGCTATGAACCGGACCTGGCGCTGGCGGCCATGGATCGCGCGCAAGCCCGGATGGCGGCGGCGGAACGGAAATAATGTCGTGGTTCACAGTTCGGGTACCCGCCTCGAGCGCTAATCTCGGGCCGGGGTTCGACTCTCTGGGCGTGGCCCTGGGAGTGTACCTGACGTGCCGCTTCCGGCCCAGCGCCGCTCTCGCCATCCGCGTCGAGGGGCGCGATGCCGCGGGCATTTCCGCGGGCCCCGACAACCTGATCTGGCAGACGGCGGTGACGGTGGCCCGGAACCACGGCGCCGAAATCCCGCCCATCGAGCTGCACATCCAAAACGACATCCCGCTGGGCAAGGGGATGGGATCGAGCGCGGCGGCGCTCACCACCGGGGTCATCATCGCCGACCAGTTGTTGGACCTCGGATGGAAGCCGCTGCGCATTCTGGACGAAGCCGCGCGCCTGGAAGGCCACCCCGATAACGTGGCGCCCTGTGCGCTGGGCTCGATTGTGGCCAGCGCCATCGATTCCGGCGGCGTGACGCGGGCCGTGCGCCTCGACCTTCCGCGCCGGTTCGGCCTGGCCGTGGTGGTGCCCGATTTCGACCTGCCCACGGTGAAGGCGCGTTCCGTGCTGCCCTCCACCTACAGCCGCGAAGACGCCGTCTTCAACGTGCAGCGTGCGTCGCTACTGATTGCGGCCCTGGCGGCGGGCTCCATC
>JBAWDI010000551.1:0-1557 GCA_049590695.1 Bryobacteraceae bacterium | reverse complement strand
GAACCAGGTCGGCCATGGCGCTCCGCATCACGACCTGGACTTCGCTCACCGCGTCCGTCATGAGTTTTGCCGTCTTTTCCCGCTCCTGGTCCCAGATCTCCGACGAGATCTCTCGTAACTGGTCCGGCACCCCGAAGCTGACGTACCGCCAACTGAAGTCGAAGGCGGCCCTCACTTCCTCGACGGGCGGGTAGTCGAGCGGATTGTGCAGCGCACGCAGTTGGCCAGGAGCGTGTTGGCACAACTCCGGATAGACGGCGACGAACGCCTCCACCAGATCCACACGTTGGTCGGCAAACTCGCGCATCTTTAACTCGACCTGTTTCAGCAGCGGTAACGGGCACAAGTGGATGCCGCGTTCGAACGGCAGGCACGTGCTTTCCAGATACCGCGTGACTTCGCCGTCGAAATTCCGAATTGCGGCGTATTCCCTGGAGGTGAATAGCCGCTTGGAAACGTTGATCATGGTCTTGTCGGTATCGACTTCGACCTGGGAGCTGTTGACTTTCTTCGAATTGCCCAGCCGGCTTCGCTGGATCTTGATGCAGACCGTCCGCCGAGCCAGATCCTGCCCCGCATCCTGAATCTCCAGGAAGGGCATCGCATATGTTGCCATCGTTGTTGTTCTCCTTCTATCGATTGCGGCGTTCAGCCGCGAGTGACATGCTGGCCGCCGTAGATGCTGAACAGCCCTGCGGCTTCCATTGGGACTTCGCGAGAATCGAGGGTCCGCAGCTCACCAAAGACGATGCTGTTGTCCCCACGCGCGTAGAGTTGCTGGACCAGCAGATGGAATGCCGGCGTCTGCAACGTCACGCTGAGGCCCTCGCTCGTTTTCCCGAAGCCCGATCGGATCAGCGCATCGATGCCGGCACCGGCGGCGGCCTGTACCAAACGTAGATTCGCCTCTCGCATCGCGGTGAGGTCGGGGATGAAGCAATTGCTATCCAGCCCCATGAGGGCGCCATGCGCTCCGGTTTGCCGGGCCCGGTGCCGGAATGCCCTTGCGACGGCCGCCTTTCCCTCCGCGGATGCGAACAGGCGCGGTGAGAACGTGAGGACCTCGCAGTCTCTGTCGTGCAAGAGGATGAACGCGGGCGCAACAGTCCCTCGCTCTGCAAGCTCCTCCTTCAACGCACGCATCAATTCGTACGCGCACTCCACCAGTGCATTCGGCTCCATAAGCCCTCCAAACATTGATCCGGATTTCAGAAGTTGGCCTGAATCAGGCCGGGTTTCCCAACGTCGGGAAGCCCGTGGTTCGGGTCAGCCCGTCCGCCGCAATAGTGATCTCCACCGTTTGGTCGCCGAAGTCACTCTCGCTATATCGGCCACTGAATAGCCGCAGTACCTGGTTCGCGCTGGTGCGCATCGGTGCGTCAGAGGGCTGAAGACGGTTGAACCTACCCATCACGGCGAAATCGAGTTGCCCTCGGATGGAGCGCCAGAGCGCCTGCCGCCGGTCCCGGTCGACACCATGCCTCGTGAAATAGCGGCCAGTTTCGAGTTCCTTCTCCGAGTAACCGGTGAACATGCCGAAGCTGAGCGTAGGTACTG
>JBAWDI010000550.1:0-2663 GCA_049590695.1 Bryobacteraceae bacterium | reverse complement strand
CAGAATTCCCGGCGCCGGGCCGACAACGAAGTCGAGCGAATGCGGGATTTTGCCCACCGCATATCGGCGCTGCCCTTGTTGGATCGCCGCTCCGCGGACGAGATACTCGGGTACGGGCCGGAGGGCTATCTCATTGGTGATTGACACTTCCGCCTTGGTCGCTCTGCTGGAGGAAGAAGAAACTGCCTCCGGCCTGCGCATCGCCCTTGCCGCGGACGGCGTCCGGCTGATTTCCACCGTGTCGGTTCTCGAGGCTACCTGCGTCCTGGGCGCCCGCCGCGGTCCAGCGGCTGTCCTGGAGCTTACCCTCTTCTTCTCCGAGTTCCATTTCCAGCAGACGCCTTTCGACAACGAACAACTGTCCATCGCTCAGAGAGCCTGGCTGTTATATGGCCGCGGCCGCCACCCTGCCAAACTCAATTTCGGCGACTGTGCCTCCTACGCCTTGGCTCAGTCCAAAGGAGAACCTCTCCTCTTTGTGGGCGGCGACTTTTCGCAAACCGACGTCCGCGCGGTGCCCTATTCCTGAGGGGCCGGGCATGCCCGGCCCCTACGTAAGCTTGTACGCCAGCGCCAGCCCATCCCCCATGGTCACCAGGCTCAACGCCACCCGCTCGTCGGCGTGCAACTTGCGGTTGAATGCGCGCATGGCCTCGGTGTCCACGGTGTGGTCGTGGGGGTCGAGCGGTCTGGCGTGCCACAACACATTGTCCACGGCGATCAGCCCCCCGCGGCGAAGCAACACCAGCGACCGCTCGTAGTAATTCGCGTAGTTCGCCTTGTCGGCGTCGATGAAGGCCAGATCGAAGGTGCCCGCATGGCCTTCGGCCACCAGCGCGTCGAGGGAATCGAGCGCCGGCCCGAGCCGCAATTCGATTTTGTCCTCCACGCCGGCCTCGCGCCACGTGCGCCGGGCACGGGCGGCGTACTCCGTGTTGCAGTCGCAGGCCACAAGCTTTCCGCCGGGCGGCAGGGCCAGCGCCACCCAGGCAGAGCTGTAACCCCAAAAGACTCCCACTTCGAGCGTCTTACTCGCGCCCAGAATGCGCGCCATGAGGTGCAGGAACTGCCCCTGCTCGGGCGCGATCTGCAGGGAACCGTGCGGGTCGCCCTCGGCCTCCTCGCGCAGGCGCCGCAAGACTTCCGGCTCCCGCAACGTGACGCGGCGAATGTAGTCCGCCAGCTCGTCGGTGATGGGGGTGTGGGTCAGGGACATGCCAGACCAGTTTACTCTACCCGGCCGGCGGCCCGGGTGAGCGGAGTCGGAATGGAGCAAAGCAGATCTCGTCGCATCATTGCCGGCCATGGCAGCGCGGCCGGAATCTATCTCTCGAACACAATCCCGGCGCTCGGCAGGATGGGGAACATCTTGTCGAGCGTGATGTAGGCTTGGTGAGTGCTCGAGGTGTAGCCGTTGAAGCTTTCAAACACGTAGTTGGTGCGGTTAGTCAGGTTAATTACCTCGCCGAAGAGAGTTAGCTTCCACTTGTCTTTTGTCCAGGACTTATTGACGCGGAAGTCGCCGCGCTGGTAAGGGTCGAGCCGCAGTTGGTTGCGGCTGCTGGTGAGATAGTAGTTCGCGCCGCTCATGCGCAGATAGCCGGGGATCGGGAAGCCGCTGCCGTAACTCCACTTCAGGCTCAGGTTGACGGTGGGGCGCAGGCGGTAACTGCCGTAGATATTCATGGTGTGGCGCTGATCGTAATCGGAGGGGAACCGGTCGCCGGAGCCCGCCGGTTCCCGGCTGTCGCGCATGCCGGTGCGGCCGAAAGCATAGGAAATCCACCCGTTGAAGCGGTTGGCGCTCGAGCGCTGCAAGAAGAATTCGAAGCCGCGCGAGTATCCGCGGAGAGAATTGTAATAGAGCGGGTTGGAGGGCGGAACAAAGACTTTGCCGGTGGTCAGCAGGCGGGGATCGTAGAGCGGCTGGAAGGGAAGGTCGCGATCGGCGCGATTGTAATACTCGGCGCGGATGCGCGTGCGCTGGCCGAGCCGGTGCTCGATGGCGGCGATGGCCTGGTTGGACCGAATCGGCAGAAGGCTGCGCGCGCCCAGTGGAGAGGTCAGCAGCGATATCTCCGGGTACTGCGCATATTGCCCCCAACCGAGATGGACAATCGTGGCCGGCGTCAGGGTGAAGGCCGCGGAGGCTTGCGGCGACACCACCGACACGCCATCCATGGAGTGATGGTCCCAACGCGCGCCGGCGGTCAGGTGCAGGCGGCCGGACCAGGCCATCCAGGATTGCTGCGCGTAGCCGCCGGTGTGCACGGCGGTCCCGTCGAAGTGGTCGAGCAGGCGCGGCGCCGGTGAATTCGTCTGGTACTGGTCCTCGTATCCTCCGTCGCGCAGGCGGCGCACGGACCAGCCTGCGTCGAGCGGGCTGCGCGCGTTCCACATCCACGTAACCGTGGCGTTCCAAACCCACTCGCCGTAATAGCCGGCGCTCAGCGGCAGGTCAGTCGGATTACTGTCGCTATATTTCTCGCGCATCCACGCGGCGTGGTTTACCACCAGCAATTTGTCGGTGGGGGAATAGCGCCAGCCCAGGTTGCCGAGGGTGTAATGGTAGCCCCCGCCCATCAGCGAATTGATGCCCAGTTGTTGGCGGACGGCGGAGCGGTCGAGGGCGTTATAGCTTTCGAGGACGTAGAGAGTGATGT